>NZ_JBPQTW010000003.1:0-112034 GCF_051386535.1 Streptomyces sp. URMC 127 | reverse complement strand
TATAAGAGACAGACCCCCACCGGAATCCCCGCTCCGGAAGCCGTTCCGCTACCACCGCGCAACGGTCCGTGACTGCCGTCCCGGACCGCGGGCCGCGTTGCGCAACCGCGCACGAAACTACATGCGGCCGACGTACGGCTGTTACAAAACAGCGGGGAAACAGCAGGTTGCGTTTCATAAGATCGAACTCACGATCCACAGGCGATTAGTTCTAATCGCCCTTTCGCTTTTCCACTGCGCGCCGAGCGCAGCAGAGTTGGGGGAATCCTGTGCCAGGGCACATACCGCGCCGACGCGTGCTCCAGGTCGCGGGCGGCGGCATCGTCCTCGGAACGGGCGCGGTGGGGGCCTGGCAGTGGCTCGCACCGGACGCGAAGAAGAAGTCCGAGCACGACGGCACCCCGGTGCGGCCGGCGAAGGCGACGACCTCCGAGTCGTTCGTGCACGTCATCGCCCACCCCGACGACTCCCTCTACTTCATGAACCCGGAGCTGGAGCAGTCGATCCTCGGCGGCGGCCCCTCCGTCACGGTCTGCCTCACCGGCGGCGAGTCCGACGGCCGCAACGCGCTGTCGACCGCGCCCGGCTACAAGCAGCTGCCGGAGAAGCGCAGCGAATTCGTGCGCGCACGGCTCAACGGCTTCCGCGAGGCCACCGCCCAGATGGCCACCGGCGACTGGCTCAGCCCCTGGACCGTCGAGCCGCTGTCCCTCGTGCCCGGCATCCAGGTCGAGCTGCACACGCTGCGCGCCGCACCCCAGGTCCAGTTGATCTTCCTTGAGCTGATCGAGGCCCGCACCCTGCGCAACCCGCGCAAGGAGAGCCTGCGCGGCCTGTGGCTCGGGGCGACGCCCAAGCTGACGACGCTCCTGCCGGCCGGCAGCCCGGTCAAGCGCACCTTCCAGTACGGCCGCCAGCAGGTCATCGACACCCTCGTCGCGATCTTCGAGCGCTACCAGCCGACCGTCGTGCGCACCCTGGACCCGAACCCGACGCATCTGCCGAAGCCGCCGGAGTTCCCCGACGCCCCGCCCGTCCTGCGCGGCATAGCCAAGTACGACCACCAGGACCACACCACGTCGGCGTTCTTCGCCCAGGCCGCGCTCGCCGAGTACTGGGGCCGCAAGCACGCCCGCCCGACGGCCGTGGACAGCTACGTCGGCTACGAGGTCTCCCACCTCCCCGCCAACCTCGACAAGGCCACCACGGACCACAAGCTCAAGTTCCTCGACACCTACGGCTGGGCGAACGGCAAGGACTGCGACGACGACGCGGGCTGCGGCGACCGCAAGGTCGGCAACACCTCGCACACCAAGTACCTCGGCTGGTCGAGCAACTGCCGCCACCGCGCCCCCGGCACCATGCGCTGGGTGCAGCCGCTGCCCGACGGCCGCCTCGCGGCCTTCGGCCTCCTCGACGGCGCCGCGCAGTGCTGGACCGAGGCCAAGGCAGGCAGCGGCATCTGGTCCACGCCCACCTCCGTCGGCGGCTCGATGCTGGAGGGCCAGATACAGGCGCTCCGCCACTCCGACGGCACCCTCCAGCTGTTCTCCATACGCACGGTGCTGCCCGCGAAGGACCAGCCGCACCGGCGCGAGGTCGTCACTGCCCTGCAGAGCGGCAGCACCGGCGGCACCCCGGCCTTCGGGCCCTGGGAGTCCCTGGGCTCGCCCGAGCAGGACCCGGAGCGCACGATGGAGATGGGCTACCCCGTCGCCGTCGCCGGCACCGACGGCACGGTGCACGTCTTCGTCCGCACCTTCGAGGGCGAGGTGGCCTTCCGCAGCGGCTCCGGCGGCAAGGACTTCTCCGGCTGGGAGACGCTGCCCACGGCCGGTCCGCCGGTACGGATCGAGGACGGGCTCGACGCGGCCGTCGACAGCCAGGGCCGGATCCACGTCGTGGCCGCCGACACCAAGACCGTGCACCACTGGATGTCGCAGGGGACCGGCGCCCCGCTGCAGATGACGGAGCCCACGAAGCTCCCGGCCGTCACCGGCCCGCTCAGCCTCGCCCCCCTCGCGAGCGGCGGCATGCGCATGGCCGTCCGCCAGCCGCGCACCTCCCGCGTGCTCGTCGCCGACCGGCTCGGCGACGAGAAGGGCTGGCGGATCTCCGCCCAGTGCGAGCCGCAGGGCGGCCACGCCCGGGTCGCCGTGGCCCAGGCGGGGAACACCACCGTCCTCACGGACCACGACGGCAAGGGCCGCATCCGCCTCTCCGCCGGCTCCGGCCGGCCGGGCCCCTGGGGCAAGGAGGGCATCCCGCACCGCGGGGTCCCCGGCGTCGCGCTGGACGGCAAGGGCAACCCGGTCGTCGTCGTCATGGGCCTGGACAACCGGCTCAGCAGCGCCCGGATGCGCGGTACGGGCAAGGACGCGTTCACGGACTGGATCGCGCACGACGGCAAGGCCGTCCGCACGAACGAGCAGTCATAGGACCCGATCCGTAGGGACGTACAGAAACGTCACACCGCTGTCCCGGCCACGTCCGGCTACGTCCGGCCACGTCCGGCCCGTCTCACCCGGGCCGGACGTGGCCCCGGCGCATACAGCAGCCATTGGGGTATTACTACTGATATGTCATCCAATACCCCTCACGCACAGCGCAGCTTCGACGACCTGGTCGCGGAGGCGGAGGCCGTCTCCGTGGCCGGCTGGGACTTCTCCTGGCTGGAGGGCCGGGCCACCGAACAGCGTCCGTCCTGGGGCTATCAGCGGACGATGAGCGAACGCCTCACCCATGTGGACGCGGCCCTCGACGTCCAGACGGGTGGCGGCGAGGTCCTCGCCGGAGCACGCCGGCTGCCCCGCACGATGGTGGCCACCGAGTCCTGGCCGCCCAACGTCGCGAAGGCGACGAAGCTGCTGCACCCCCTCGGAGCGGTCGTGGTCGCCGATCCGGACGAACCGCCGCTGCCCTTCGCCGACGAGGCCTTCGACCTCGTGACCAGCCGTCACCCGGCGACCGTGTGGTGGCAGGAGATCGCCCGCGTGCTGCGCCCGGGCGGCACGTACCTCGCCCAGCACGTGGGCCCGGCCAGCGTCTTCGAACTGGTCGAGTACTTCCTGGGCCCGCAGCCGGAGGAGGTCCGGCGCAGGCGCCACCCCGACGACGAGCGGCGCGAGGCGGAGGCCGCGGGGCTGGGCGTCGTCGACCTGCGCGCCGAAACCCTGCGCATGGAGTTCTTCGACGTCGGCGCGGTGATCTATTTCCTGCGGAAGGTGATCTGGATGGTTCCCGGCTTCACCGTCGAGCAGTACCGCGACCGCCTGCGCGAGCTGCACGAGCGCATCCGGGCGGACGGCCCCTTCGTCGCCCACTCGTCGCGCTTCCTCATCGAGGCCCGCAAGCCGGTATAGGTCCCGCAGGGGTCAGTCCCGTACGGGACCCGTACGCGTCCCGCCGACGCCGGGAGCGACGAGCGGGAACTTCGGGTCCGGCCCGGTCAGGTAGGAGAACACCGTGTCCGCGGCGCTCTGCTCCCCGTCCACGATCTCGATCTCCTTGTTCCCGACGGCCTGGTCGAAGTTCCGCGGGAAGTCCGGGCCGGCGAGGACAAGACGGCTGAGCGCCTCACGGGAGAGCTTGAGAGTGACGTCCGGGGTGCCCGCGAAGAGGTCCTTGCCCGGTACGTAGACCAGCACGCCGTTGCGCAGGGTCGTGGTGCACGTCTGGTCCGTGGCGCCGGTGACCTGCCACTGGAGGACGATCGGCGCGGACTGCTCGGCTCCCGCCTTCGGCCCGTCGATGCTGCGGGCCAGAGCGGCGAAGTACTGTTCCAGGCTGAGGCTGTTGACCAGATCACCCGCCTCCTGGCCGGCCCGGGGCTCCACGCCGTGGGCCAGCTCGTGGGCGCCGGTGAGGTAGAAGTCGCGCCAGGTGCCGTTCTCCGCACCGTACCCGAGCTGGGTCAGCGCCTTGTACTGGAGCTTCTTGGCCGCCTCGCTCTCGGCGGGGTAGCCGAAGATCACATGGTTGAGCAGCTCGGCGGTCCAGCGGTAGTCACCGCTGTCGTACGCCGCCCGGGCCTTGGCCACCACGTCCGCGACGGTGCCGATCGCGTCCACGTACCGCTTGCCCGCCTCGGCCTGCGGATAGGTCCACAGGTGAGCGGGGTTGCCGTCGAACCAGCCCATGTAGCGCTGGTAGACGGCCTTGAGGTCGTGGCTGACCGAGCCGTAGTAACCACGGGTGTACCAGTGGCCCGCCAGCGACTCGGGCAGTTCGAGCTCTTCCGCGATCTCCGGACCGTTCTTCCCCTTATTGATCAGGCGCAGCGCCTGGTCGTTGAGGTAGGCGTACACGTCACGCTGGACGCTGAGGTACTCGACGATCTTTTCCTTGCCCCACAGCGGCCAGTGGTGGGAGGCGAATTCGACGTCGGTGTGCTCGCCGAAGGTCTGGATGGTCTCGGTGAGGTACTTGGACCAGGCGTGGGCGTCGCGCACCTGGGCGCCGCGCAGGGTGATGAGATTGTGCAGGGTGTGGGTGGCGTTCTCGGCCGCGCACAGGGTGCGGTGCTCGGGGAAGTAGATGTTCATCTCCGCCGGGGCTTCGGTGCCGGGCGTGAGCTGGATGATCATCCGGACGCCGTCGACGATCTGGCGGTACAGGCCGGGCCGCCAGGGGATCACGTCCTTGTCGGACCACTGGTTGCGCGGGACGGGGCCGTGGGCGGCGTCGCCGATGCTGACGGTCGGCGGGATCAGGGTGACCTCGCCGGTGGAGATGGTCAGACCGAGGCCCGAACCGACCTGCCCGTACGGGCTCTTGTCCAGCTTGGCCGCGTACATGTACTCCGCGCGGCGGCCCATGGCCGGGCCGGCGTAGACGTTCTCGCTGACCGCGTGCTCCAGGAAGCCGTCGGGCGCGATGACCGGGATGTCCGGGACGACGTCGTTCTTCTCGGCGAACAGGCCGCGCACCCCGCCGAAGTGGTCGACGTGGCTGTGGGTGTAGATGACGCCGACGACCGGTTTGTCACCGATGTGGTCGCGGTAGAGCTTCAGCGCGTGCTGTGCGGTCTCGTAGCAGGCCAGCGGGTCGAGGACGATGATTCCCGTCTCGCCCTCGATGATGGTCATGTTGGACAGGTCGTAGCCGCGGACCTGGTAGATGGCGCCGCGCGGGCCGGAGGTGACCTGGAACAGCCCGGCGAGGGCGGTGAGCTGCCCCTGCCGCCAC
Source organism: Streptomyces sp. URMC 127 (assembly GCF_051386535.1). Taxonomy (NCBI): domain Bacteria; kingdom Bacillati; phylum Actinomycetota; class Actinomycetes; order Kitasatosporales; family Streptomycetaceae; genus Streptomyces; species Streptomyces sp. URMC 127. Next base: position 106,847 of record NZ_JBPQTW010000003.1, on the reverse strand, counting down.
AGGCTCGCGTTGACCTCGGCCGGTGGGGTCTCGCCCTCGCGCAGGAAGTCGTAGCCGTAGAAGTCCCAGACGCGCGCGTCACCGTTGGTACGGGCCGGAATGAAGGGGAGGGGCGGTACGGCTATCTGCCCCCGTGTGGCGTTCTCGAAGTCCTCGGAGCTCGACGGGATGGTCTCGATCACCTTGCGGTTCGCCTCGGCGATGGCCGGTGCCACCTCGACGGGCTCCCACTCGCTCGGCATGTCGCAACCTCCAGAGGGTGTGCGGACTTCACCGCACAGATCGGGGATCGGAGTGCTCGCTGCACGTGATGCACGGGTGACGCTATGCACCCTGAGAGGCGCGCACAACCACACCGACCCCCGTGAAGTGCGCCTATCGGACGTACGGTTGCGAACCGCCCTCGACATTGCGCCACGGCAGAAAGGCCGAAAGCGGACGGACAGCCGCTACGGCAGGGTTCCGGCCGTTCCCGGGCGTTCGCGCACCATTTCCCCGGATCCCGTTCCGTCGCGGCGGTCTGCTCGGCAAGGTGAGCGGGACACCGAGCGAGGAGAGGGCCCATGCGCGTGCGTTCGAGACTCTGGATCGTCCCCGTACTCGGCGCCCTGGTGGCGGTCGTGGCGGTGCTCCCGGCGCTGTCGCAGCCGTCCGCGGAGCCCGCCGGCACCACGTCCGTGTCCGTCGGTCCGGGGCGCGGGGCGCCGCCCCGGCCCGAGGCCACCGGGGTGGTGCTGGCCGTCCACGGCGGCGCCGGGACGGCACTGCGGCGCGAGGACACCGACGCCCGCACGGAGCGGGCCTACCGCGACGGGCTGGCCGGCGCCCTGCGCGCCGGGGGGAAGGTGCTGCGGGACGGCGGCGGAAGCGTGGCGGCGGTGGAGGCGGCCGTACGGGTGCTGGAGGACGATCCGCTGTTCAACGCGGGCAGGGGTGCGGTGTTCACGGAGGACGCCGGGCACGAGCTGGACGCGTCGGTCATGCGCGGCTCGGACCTGGCGGCCGGTGCGGTCGCCGGCGTCCGGCACGTGCGCAACCCCGTCTCCGCGGCCCGGCTCGTGATGGAGAGGACCCCGCACGTGCTGCTGGCGGGCCAGGGCGCCGACGACTTCGCCGCGCGCAGCGGCCTGCCGCCGGTCACCCAGGACCACTTCTGGACGCAGGCACGCTGGGACAGCCTGATGAAGGCCAAGGAACGGAGCAGGGGCGGCCGGACGCCGGCCGTGGGCGGCAGCACGGTCGGCGAGGCCGCGATGGGCACGGTCGGCGCCGTGGCCGTCGACAGCAGGCGGGACCTCGCGGCCGCGACGTCCACGGGCGGGACGACCAACAAGATGGCGGGCCGGGTGGGCGACTCCCCGGTCGTGGGCGCGGGCACGTACGCGAAGAACGGCACGGTCGCGGCGAGTGCGACGGGGCAGGGCGAGGTGTTCCTCCGGGGCGCCGCGACCGCGACGATCTCCCATCTGATGGAGTTCGGCGGCCGGGACGTGACCGCGGCCGCCCATGAGGTCGTGCACGAGCGGCTGACCGCCCTGGGCGGCACGGGCGGTGTCATCGCACTCGACCCCCGCGGCACGCTCGCCACCCCGTACAGCAGCGAGGGCATGCTCTACGGCTATCTGACGGCGGACGGCGAGCTGGTCACGAAGGTGTTCCCCGGGGAGTAAAGGGCCCTCCGCAGATCGCCCTCCGCAGACGGCCTTCCACGGACGGCCCTCCACAGATGGCCCTTACGTACGGCCTTACGTACGGCCTTACGTGGCCGGCAGCGGCTCAGCGCGCGTACAGGTACATGGGCAGGCGCTCGGGAGCGAGTACGGCGCGGGCCGCCGGGCGGATCGTGACGCCGGGCACGGCCCGCAGGCGCCAGCGGGCGGCCAGCGTCGCGAGGGCCATCGTCGCCTCGGTGAGGGCGAATTCCTCCCCGATGCACCGGTGGGCGCCGAAGCCGAAGGGGGCGTACGCGCGCAGCCGCGCGGAGCGGTCCGGGTCCCCCGACCGCGCGCCCCCGGACCGCTCGCCTCCCGACCGCGCGCCTCCGGGCCCCCCGCCTCCGGGCCCCTCGTCCGCGGCCCAGCGCCCGGGCAGGAACCGGTGCGGCTCGGGGTAGAGGTCGCCGCGGCGGTGGACGACGTACGGGCTGAAGACCACCGTGCTGCCGGCCGGCAGGCACAGGCCCGCCAGCTCCGTCTCCACGGTGGTGATGCGCGGAATGATCCATGCCGGCGGGTACAGGCGCAGCGTCTCGGTGACGACCCGACCCGTCAGGGGCAGCCGCGGCAGGTCGTCCTGCGTCGCGGCGCGCTCGCCGAGCACGCCGCGCGCCTCCGCCGACAGCTCCTCCTCGACGTCCGGGTGGTGCGACAGGAGGTGGCAGGCCCAGGCGAGGGCGGCGGCGGTGGTCTCGATGCCGGCGAGGACGAGGGCGGTGGACTGGTCGTGGACGGCGTCGTCGGCGACCGGTGTCCCGTCGGGCATGCGGACGGACAGCAGGTGGGAAAGAACGTCCTTACGGTCGGCCGCACGGTCGGCCGCCTGTCCGTCATCCGTCTGCGCACGGTGGGTGTCGATGAGGCGGGTGGTGTGCGCCCGCCAGCAGGCCAGGGCCCGGGCGTAGCGGCGGTTGGCCGGGATGGGCAGGCGGGCGGCCCACGGCACGAGCGACTGCCGGTAGATGCCCTTGAGGAACGTGTCGAGGGCGTCGTGCAGCTCGCGTGCCTCGGCGGGCGGCAGGTCGGCGCCGAAGAGCGCCCGCAGCGCGGTCTTCGTGGCGAGACCGAACAGCTCGCGTACGAGATCGGTCTCCTGGCCGTGCCGCCAGCCGTCCATCGTCTCGCCGATCGTCTGCCGCATCACGGCCGCGTACCGGTCGAGGTGGTCCGGGCGGAAGGCGGGCTGCATCAGCCGGCGCTGCGCCCGGTGGTCGGCGTACGGGCAGGTCGCCAGGCTGTTGCCCATGGCGCGGCGGGACCGCTCGTAGTGGGCGCCGTCCCGGTCGTAGGTCCGGTCGTCGGTGAGGACGCGGCGCACGAGGGCGGGGTGGCACAGCACGAACACGGGCCGGCGGCCGAGGCGGACCTCGACGAGGTCGCCGTGGCGCGGCAGGCCGTCGAGGAAGGAGAGCGGCGTGCGGTAGAAGGCCGCCAGGTGTCCCGCCAGCGGCCGGGCCCCCGGTGCGCGTCCCGCCCGCAGGCCGGAGTCCGCGGGCCGCCGGTCCTGACGCGGTGCCATCGATCTGCCTCCAGGGTGGTCCGCCGGGCACGGCCACCGTAGCGAAACGGCCCCCGCGGGAGGAACCACCGCACGCCCGGCGCGGAGGGCCGCGGCGCCGGGTCAGCCGGCCGTGGCCGCCTCGGTGACGTCGGCGACCAGTTCCACCATGTCCGGGCCGTACGCGTCCGAGCTCACGACCTTCAGCAGGAGGCAGAACGTGCCGTCGAGGCCGTGGCGGCGAGCGAGCCGGGCGTGGTGCCGGGCGAGGTACCGTATGGCCGCCTGGTTGGTGACGCTGCGCTGACCGGAGGCGAGGAAGACGGGGCGGCTGCCGCCGGGTCCCCGCAGCCGGGCGAGCAGCACGTATTCGGCCGTGCCCTTGTCCATCCGGTACGTTTCGCCGCCGACGGTGATCGCTCCGCCGTCGGGGCCGCCGTGCCCGGTGTTCACCGTGACGCCCGGCAGCAGGGAGCGCAGGTGGGCCTCGGTGCGCCGGTTCGACACGGGTCCGCCGACGCAGAACTCGGTGCGCACGCCGATCCCCTGGCGGGCGGCGTCGTGCACCACGATGTCCGTGTGCGCGCCGCACTCCTTGATCAGCGCGGCGAGTTCGAGCAGGGCGAAGGCGTCGTGCCGGGCGACGCCCCAGCCGCTCGCGGCGGGATCCTGGTTGACCACGAGCAGGCATTCCGAGCCGCCGGGCAGCCCGAAGAAGGCCTGTTTGCGGCGGAGTTGCCGGCGCCACAGCTGTGTCCTCACGAACCAGCCGGCAGCAGCACTGATCCCGCTGGCCACGAGCCCCAGCACGATGTTGCGCACGTCGTCGTTCATGGGCGGGGACTCTACGGGAACGGGTGCGGCGTAGGGTCGGGCCATGCTCCTGTGGATCAACGGCCCCTTCGGCGGCGGCAAGACCCATACGGCGTACGAGCTGCGGCGGCGGCTGTCCGGCAGTGTCGTCTGCGACCCCGAGCACGTCGGGTTCGGCCTGCACCGGATGCTTCCGCCGGCCCTGCGCGGCGACTTCCAGGACCTGCCGGCCTGGCGGCAGGGCGTGTACGAGGTGCTGGACCTGGCCCTGCGCGAGCACGGCGGGCCGGTCATCGTGCCCATGACGGTCGTGGAGCCGGAGGTGTTCGGGGAGACCGTCGGGCGGCTGCGCGAAAGCGGGCACGACGTACGGCACTTCACCCTGATGGCCTCGCGGGCCACGGTGCTGCGGCGGCTGCGCGAACGTTCCGTGGTGCACGTCCTGAAGGCGGCGGCGGGCGGCAGCGCGCCCAGGCGGCGGGAGAGCTTCGCCGAGTCGATGCTCGACCGGTGCCTGGAGCGGCTGCGGGCCCCGGAGTTCGCCGCGCACGTGTGGACCGACCGGCTCACGGTCCCGGCCGTCGCCGAGGCCGTCGCCGGCGCGGCCGGCCTGACCCTCGCCCCGGACACCGTCGGGCCGGGGCGCTTCGGCTGAGAGCCGCTCGTTCGGACGCGCTGGGCGCCTCCTCGGCTGAGAGCCGCTCGGGCCCGGCTTCTTCGGCTGAGATCCGCCTGTTCGGGACGCGCTGGGCGCCTCTTCGGCTGAGACCCGCTCCGGCCGGCCTCTCCGACTGAGACCCGCTCGGGCCGGGGCTCTTCAGCTGAGAGCCGCTCGTTCGGACGCGCTGGGCGCCTCTTCCGCTGAGGCGCCCGTTCGGGGCGCGCTGGGCCTCCGGTCCGCTCCGGCGGCCCGGCCGGGGGCGTGGCGACGGACCGGCGTGGTGGCCTTTGCCGCACCGGTCGCACCCGCCCGCCCCTCCTACGCCGCGCGGCGTCCTTCGCCGGGAGCCGCGGCCGAGTCGTCGACGGCGACACGCTCCGAGAGCGGCGCGAGGCGCGACCCGGCGGCGGCCTCCAACCCTGCCGGGACGCCCGGGGTGGCCGGGACGGAACCGTGGGACGCCAGCCAGGCCCGGGCGTCGACGGCGTACATGTCCACGTACTCCTGCTCCGAGAGCTTGAGGATCGCGTACATGATCTCGTCCGTGACCGCCCGCAGGACGTGCCGCTGGTCCGCCATGCCCGCGTAGCGCGAGAAGTCGAGGGGCTCGCCGAAGCGGACGGTGACCGGGACCAGGCGGGGCAGCCGGCGCCCGGCGGGCTGCGCCTCGAACGTGCCGATCATCGCGCACGGCACCACGGGCGCGCCCGAGCGGATCGCCATCTCCGCGACGCCGACCTTGCCCTTGTACAGCCGTCCGTCGTGGGAGCGCGTGCCCTCGGGGAAGATGCCGAGGAGGTCGCCGCGGCCGAGCACGCGCACGCCCTCGTCGACGGCGGCCTGGCCGGCGGCCCGGCCGGAGCGGTCGACGGGTATGGCCCCGAGCCCGCGGAAGAAGGCGGCGGCCAGCCGGCCCTTCAGACCGCGGCCGGTGAAGTACTCCTGCTTGGCGAGGAAGGTGATCCGGCGCCGCAGGACCACTCCCATCAGGAACTGGTCGGTGAACGACTGGTGGTTGCCGGCCACGACGGCCGCGCCGTGCCGCGGCACCCGGCCGAGGCCCTCGACCCGCGGCCGGAAGAGCCACCGCAGCAACGGCACGAGCACCACGGCCCTGAACGTGCTGTAGAACATGCAAACGCCCTTCTCCTGGAGAGGTCCCCGCGCCGGGGCACGCTACTCGCGGGTATGGATCAGCGGGAGAAGGCAAATCAAGCCAGAGCGTGGCCGGTTGGTCACGGACGATTACGGCCGGCTGCCGTACAGGACGCCCCAGCGCAGCAGACCGCGGCGCGCGGCGTCGGCCCACACGGGCAGGTTCTCGTTGAGGTGGGCGAGGTAGGCGACGCCGATGCGGCCGCGCAGCTCCGCGGTGCGGGCCGCCGTCTCCTCGGTCAACCGGTCGTAGTGGGTGACCAGCTGGCCGCTGTGGTCGTCGAAGCCGGTGGCGGCGAGGCCGAGTTCGGCGAGCTGCCTGTCATAGAAGGAGACGGTGGCGAGGGCGTCCACGCCGAGCCGGGAGACGGCCGGGCGCAGCGCCTCCGGCCGTACGTCCTCGGCCGCCATGATGTCCGTGAAGGCCAGTGCGCCACCGGGCTTGAGGACGCGGACGGCCTCGCTCAGCACCTTGGGCCGGTCGCCGCTGTGGCAGAAGGCCTCCAGGGAGCACACGGCGTCGAACGCGCCGTCGGGGCTCGGTATGTCGTGGAAGGAGCCGGTGACGACCTCGATGAGGCCGTCCAGCCCCCGGGTTGCGTTGACCGCCCGGTGCCGCTCGTTCTGGGCGGCGCTGAGGTTGAGGGCGACGACGCGGCAGCCGAAGCGCTCGGCGAGGCGGCGGGCGGTGCCGCCGTAGCCGGAACCGAGGTCGAGGACGGTACGGTCCGGGCCGAGGCGGTGCGCGAGGCGGTGCGCGAGGCGGTCCGCGAGGCGGTCCGCGAGGCGGTCGACGGTGCGGCGGGAGGCGTCGGCTATGGGTTCGCCGGGGTGGGCGTAGATGCCGGTGTGGATGTCCTCGCCGCCCCAGACCAGGTCGTAGAAGGCGTCGACGTCGCCGGAGTCGTAGTACTCGCGGGTCGCGTCCTCGCCGCTGTGGCTTTGGCCGGTCACAAGTGCTCCCCTCGCTGACGGAATCGGTCGCGATCAGCCTCGCCCGCCGGACGGCGCGGGCCACAGGGCCGAACCGGCCATGATCGGGCCGTGTCCGCGCCCGCGCCGCAGTCCCCTGTGCTGCGGCGTGGGCGCGGACGCGGCCTGTCCGTGGGGTTAGTGGACGGGCTGCCCGGGGCCGGTGGGGGCGGCGGGGTGGTGGCCCGCCGTCAACCGTCAGCGGTCAGCGGTCAGCGGTCAGCGGTCAGCGAGCGAAGGTGCGGAGCGCCTTCACGTACGGGCTCCAGCGGGCGGGCCGTGCCACGGTGCCCGTACAGGCGCGTTCGGCGCGGTCCAGGCTGTCCTCGATGCAGGCGTCGTGGAGCGGACGCCAGAACAGCGGCCAGGTGAGGCGGGCGGGACCGCGGGCGGCCATGGCGAGGGTGTGCCGCAGGACCGTGCCGCGCTCGTCGGCCGCGGGCAGGGCCGCGTACTCGTGGAACCCGTGAAAGCCGGGCGGCCCGCTGAAGGCGAAGCGCACCCAGGTGGCGGGGACGTAGGCGGCGACGCGGTAGCGGACGGGACCGTGACCGCCGGACGCGCCCGGCCCCAGCGGGCGGTCCAGGGCCATCGGCGGCCAGGACGCGCGCGGCCACAGCCGGTCCGCGTCGCTCGCGAGGCCGTCGATGAGTGCTCCCGCCTCGTGCTCCGGCACGGGCAGCAGGCGTTCGTGCACGTTGTACACGTCCATGGGGTCCTCCGTAGCCGTGGATTCTTTCGGGTTCCTCGCAGTTCCCGCGACCGATTATAGAGACTGCTCTCTAATATTGTGGAGGGTAGCCTCCGATTCATGGCACGACCTTCTCGCTTCGACACGGACCAACTTCTGGATGCCGCCGTGCGGCTCGCCGCGCAGGCGGGGCCGGCCGGCGTCACGATGTCCGCGGTCGCCAAGGAGGTGGGGGCGCCGAGCGGTTCGGTCTACCACCGCTTCGCCGGGCGGACCGCGCTGCTCGCCGAGGTGTGGCTGCGGACCGTCGAGCGCTTCCAGGAAGGCTGGTTCGCCGCCCTCGAAGGGGATCCCGACCCCCGGCGAGCCGGGACCGCGGCGGCGCGCCACGTCGTCACCTGGAGCCGCGCCCATCCCGAGGAGGCCGCGCTCCTGCTCTACGGCGCGGGGGACTTCGCGCGCGCCGAGTGGTCCGGGGAGCACGCCCGCCGCGCAGAGCGGGGCCACCGGCGGGTCCGGGCCGCGCTCGCGGAGCTCGCCGCGGCGCTGGGGGCGGAGGGGGCCGCGGCGGCCGAGCGTGTCACCATCGCCATGATCGACCTGCCGCTCTCCGTCGTCCGCCGCCACCTGCGGGCCGGCGAGCCGCTGCCCGCCCATGCGGAGGACCTCACCGAGGAATGCACGGCGGCGCTGCTCGGCTGAGGGACCGCGGACGGGGCACGCCGCGGGGTCGGCACGGTCGGACTGCGGCGAATTCCACGGTGCGGCTGGGCCACGGCGGGCTCCGCGGTACGGCTGGGCCAGCGGACTCTGTCGGCGGTACGGCTAGGCCACGGCGGACTCCGCAGCACGGCTGGGCCGCAGCGGACTCCGCGGCAGTACGGCTGGGCCGCCGCGGATTCCGCCAGCTTGCCCAGGACCCGGGCGCGCAGCAGCTCGTACTCCTCGCGCAGCCGCTTGATCTCCGGCGGGCGGGATATGACCACGCCGCCGGTGACGGTCTCCTCGGGGCGGAACTGTTCGCGCGTGAGGTCGATCTCCACCCCCTCCCCCAGCCGGTTCCACCAGTGGAAGTCGGTCCGCACGCCGCCGACGCGGACCTCGCCGCGGACCAGGTCGCCGCCCAGCAGGTCGTGGAGAACCAGCGCGGTCACCCCGCACTGGTCGCGGGCGGGATTCTCCGGGCTCCACTGCGGCCTGTACTCGGGAGTGGTCGTGTCGGCGCCCCAACTGCTGCGGATCGCGCGCTCGATGTCGGTGAGAAGCCATGGACTCATGACGCGCATCGTGGCACGGGGCACTGACAACCGGCCGCCGGCGGCGGCCCGCTGCCGCGTCCGAGAGCCGGCCCCGACCGCCCGGCCCGCCTCCGGACGCACCATCCCGGTCCGAACGCGCCGTTTGGTGAACGGGTTCATCCCACACTCATAGGCAACTCGGACGCTTCTTGACCAGGGTTCACCCACAGCGGTGATCGTCCACCTGCGCCCGGCGGCGGGGCCCGCGCACGGACGCCTAGGGTGCTGCCCCGTGACCCTCTGACGGACTGACGGACAGATTCGAGCTGACGGACAGAATCGAGGACACGTGGACGAGGAAGAGGACCGGAGGCTGCGGGCCATCGCACCGGAGATCTCGCACACCACCATCGGGCTGATGCGCACCATCGTCGGCCTCGAACCGGCCGAGCGCGTACCGGCGGAGGCCCTCAAGGTCGCGGACAGAGTGCTCGCCGAGCACGGCACGGACGGGCTGCGGGTGCTCGTGATGAGCGTGTCGGGGTGGATGGCGGTCGGCATCGAGAACGTCGCCCACCTGAAGGGCCAGACGCACGAGGCCGTCATCGACGACATCGAACTGGCCTGCCTGGAGGCCGGCCCCGAAGGGTCGGGCCTCGAAGCGTGAACCCGCCGGGCGGTTGATCGCGAGCCGGGCGGCTGGGCACGCCGGTCGGGCGGGCGCGCCGGGTGGCTGATCGCGCCTATCCGGCGCCCTCGGCCCGGAGCCTCACCTGCTCCTCCAGCCGCGCGAGGCTCCGGTCGAGGGCGCCGAGCGCGGCCTCCTCCCCCGGGTCGTGCTGCTGGTCGGAGAACGACAGGTGAACGGTGACCTGGCTGGCCCCGCCGTCGTGCCCGGCCACCTGCAGCCATCCCGTGTAGCCGCTGCCGCCCTCCAGCGCTCCCCATTCCAGCCGCATCCGCTCCCGGTCCGCGTGGAGCAGCGCGGGCGCCTCGCGGCCGGTGCGGTCCTCGTGGACGGCCACGGCCGGCGGGTCCTGGGGCCGGACGTGCAGCTCGTCCGGGAGCCAGCTGCTGAACCAGGTGATGACGCTCGCCTGGTCGAAGACGTGCTCGGGGAGGTCGGGCATCGTCCGGGAACGCTCGTATTCGGTCATGCCCTACCCATGACCCACCCCGCCGACGGGCGCAACAGCAACGCGCCACCCGGCCGAACGCCCGCCCGGCCGCTCGCGCACGCGAATCACGGGTCCGCGCCCCCGCATTGCCCCTACTGTGGGGTAACGCCACGGACCACGCCGGTGACCGCGCCGGCGTGACGGCCCAGGAGGACGCCATGGACAGCTCGGTCGGGCACAGCTTCGTCGAAGTCAACGGAGTCAGGCTGCACGTAGCAGAGCAGGGGCGGGGGCCCCTGGTCGTGCTCCTGCACGGCTTCCCCGAGTGCTGGTACTCCTGGCGGCACCAGTTCGGGCCGCTGGCCGACGCCGGCTACCGGGTGGTCGCCGTGGACCAGCGCGGCTACGCACGCAGCGACCAGCCCGGCGACATCGGCGCCTACAGCCTGCTCCACCTCTGCGGTGACGTGATCGGACTGATCCACGCCCTGGGCGAGGACGAGGCGGTGCTCGTCGGGCACGACTGGGGCGCGCCGGTCGCCTGGACGACGGCGCTGCTGCGGCCCGACGTCGTGCGCGGCGTGGCGGGCCTGAGCGTGCCGCCGGTGCCGCGCGGCCCGGCGGCACCGCTGCCGGGCCTGCGCTCCCTGCTCGGCGACGGGTTCTACCAGCTGTACTTCCAGGAACCGGGCGTCGCCGACGCGGAATTGGTACGGGATCCGGCGTCGACGTTCCGGCGGTTCCTGGTGGGCGCCTCGGGCGACAGCCCGCAGACAGCGGAGCCGCGCCCGTGGGTGATCCCGGCCGGCAGTACGACCATGGACACGATGCCGGAACCGAAGGAGCTGCCGGGCTGGCTCACCGAGGAGGACGTCGACACGTTCGTGCGCGAGTACTCCGCGCACGGCGACCACGCCTTCACCGGCGGCCTCAACTGGTACCGCAACATCGACCGGAACTGGGAGCTCCTCGCGCCCTTCGACGGCCGCCGCATCGAGGTGCCCGCCCTATACGTGGCGGGCGACCGCGACCTCGTGGGCTCCTTCCCGGGCGTCGCACAACTGGTGGCCTCGCTGGAAACGGTGCTCCCGCGCCTGCACCGCAGCGTCACCCTCCCGGGCTGCGGCCACTGGACCCAGCAGGAACGCCCCGACGAGGTCAACGCCGAGCTACTGGGCTTCCTCACCTCACTGGGGGCGTAGCCGGCGGAACCGCGCGCGGCAGGGCGCCGGATCGGATCCGTGCCGCGGAGTAAGGGCCTCCCCAAGTACGCCGGTCCGCCTCGTCCCGTTCCACCCGATCGGGTGATTCATCCCCTACCGGGGGCGACGTGCGGCCATTGAGGGTCCGAACTGCCCTCTTGGACGCCATCCGCAACGTAACGGCACGAGGGGCCGGCTTGCAGGTTGCGCACTTTCGCGTCGATCAGCGCATGCACTTCTGGTGCGAGGTGCAGCGCCCAGGTCCAGTACTCCGATCCGGACGCGCGGGTACCCGAGACCGGGCCGGTGATTCGGGCAGTCAGGTGGAATCGCGCCAGACGTCCATGAGAAGGACGACGGACGCGTCGCGGTAGTCGGCCACCAACAAGTTCTTGATAATGATCAGGGCGGCCCAGCCGTCCTGATTGCGCACGCAGATCTGCGAGCCCGCCATGAGTGTGTCCGTGTTGACGGAAGTAGTGAAGGCGCTCCTCTTTCTGCAGACGTCCCGTGAGCCCTGCTCACCGTTGTTCAGTCGGCTGAGTTGGGCGTGATTGGCGCCGAACTTGCAGCCTTCGAAGTCCACACAACGAAAGTAGACATCATCCTCGGAACCCTCCCGTGGAGTGGGCAACGTGTCGGCCAGGTTCAGGTATTGGCCCGAGCGGAGAGTCACTTTGCTGTGATCCGTCTGCGGCGTGCTCTTCGCATCCGAGGCGGCCGTGCCGCTGGTGCCGTCTGTCAGGACGTATCCCGCCAATCCCGTCAAGGTGGCGACGGTAAGGACGCCCGTGCTGAGGGCCGCAAACAGGGCGATGCGCGCGGCGCGTTTCCTCCTTGGCAGCGGGGCAGGCCGAGATGTCCGCGGGGCAGGCGGGAACGGCAGCGGGGCAGATCGAGACATCCTCGGCGCCTGCGACGACGGGACGGACGGGCGCGAGGCAGGCGGTGGGGCAGGCGGGGACTGTGGCACCACCGCAGTGAGGGGAGCCGTCGGCGCCGGGCCGGGGGCGGCCGGCCACTGTGCGATGCCCGCTGCGCCTCCGGCCGGCAGCCAGCCTTCGGAGCGTCGTAGCTGGGCATGGTCGCCTGCGGTGCGGCACAGATCGATGATCGCGGACAGCCCTGGGCGCTCATGCGGATCTCTGCCCATGCACTGGCCTATGAGGTCCCGTAGTTCCGCCGGTACACCAGAGAGGTCTGGTTCCTGGTGGACGATGCGATAGAGCACTGCGTGGGAGGGCCCGTTCCCGTAGGCGGACCTGCCCGTGGCAGCGAAGACAGCTATCTGTCCGAGGGCGAAGACGTCCGTCGCCGCGGTGACCTCGGCGCCGGTTGCTTGCTCGGGTGCCATGAAGGACGGCGTGCCCACGGTGACCCCGCTGGCGGTCAAGGATGTTGCGTCGGCGGCCCGTGCGATACCGAAGTCAATGACGCGCGGGCCGTCGGGAGCGAGCAGGACGTTGGAGGGCTTCAGGTCACGGTGTACCAGACCCGCGCTGTGGATGGCCTGCAGCGCCTCGGCGATACCCGCGACGAGCAGCAACACGGTCCGCACGGGGAGGGGCCCGTGCGTGGCGACCGCAGAAGACAGGGTGGGCCCGGGGACGTATACCGTGGCCAGCCAAGGCCTCGGGCCGTCGGTGTCACTGTCGAGGACCGGCGCCGTATACAGCCCCTGCACGCGCCGAGCGGCTGCCACCTCGTCGGCGAACCGCCGCCGGAACTCCGGGTCCTCCGCAAACTCCGGCCGGATCACCTTGATCGCCACGGGCCGGCCGGCCGGAGTGTACGAGAGGTAGACCTTGCCCATCCCGCCGGAACCGAGCCGTGCCACGAGCCGGTAGTCCCCTACCACCGACGGGTCGTCGCCCTCCAGTTCCTGATAGGCCCCGGCGGACCTGCTGCTGTCCATGATCTCGACACCCCCGGCCCGCACCCTAACTAAGCCCCTCCCCCGCCTCAACTCCATCCAGGCCTGCAGCCTCAGCTGTCACGGCCGCGCACGTTGAGGTGCAGTGCTTGAGGGCGAGTCTGGCGACGTTCTCACGGCCCCTCTGTGAGGTGATGACCTCGGGCACCCCGCCCGGCAGAGGGTCCCGCCCACGCGGCTAGGAGCTGCCAGCAGAACTGCTGTTCGGGCGAGGTGGCCGACAGCTGACGTCGTTAGGATGGCCATGTGTTCGAATACCACGGCTGGATCACCATCAGGCAGAGTGCAGTTGATGACGAGGACGATGCCCGGCTGCGGCAGATCGTCGATGAGCTTCGGCTGCGCATCGCTGCGATGGACAGCCCCTACCTCCTGGACCTCCGCTGGATGAACGGCGAGCCGTTCATCCACCTGGGAGGCTATTCCAATCACCGCTCGTCACCTGACGTTGCCGACCTGTTCGAACATGTGGCGATGGTCGCCCCCGGCTCATACGGACTCCTCCATATCCGCGATGACGAGGACCCGGGCCATGAGAACGAGGTGCGTGTGCTCAGGCTCGCCCGAGGCACTGTCACGCAGCACACGGAAGCGTTGCTGTCTCCGTGCATCCCGACGTTGGAAGAGCCCTTCACCGGTTAGTTCGGCTCACCCCGTTGCGCGAGCGTCGGGTGCGGAGCAGGAGGACGCCGGCTGCCGCTGCGATCACGGCGGCCGCTGCGCCGGTGCCTATGGCGATGCCCGTACGGGATGAGGACGCCGTCTTCCGCGGGGTGGTGGCTGCGGACGGTGCGGGGCTTGCTGCCGGAGGGGGCGTTGCGGTCGGCGTGGGGCCGGTTTTGGTTTGGGCTGCTACGTCGACCGTGCCCTCGCCGTGGCCGAGGTCCGGGAAGCCGCTATGGACGACGATCTTCCAGTTGCCCGGGGGCAGGGCTTCGCGGGTGGTGTAGGTCGCCTTCTCGCCCTCGGTGGGTACGAGTTGCCACGGGCCGAGGGTGCGGCCGTCCCGGCTGGTGGCCGTCAGGGTGCCGGCTACCAGCTCGTCCACGGGGTCGTCGTCGTTGTCCCAGGCCGCCACGGCCCGTACGTGGCCGTCCGACGGCGCGCCGCCGATGGTGAAGTGGATGGTGTCGCCGTGCGCGGCGGCCGGTTCCGGTGTGGTCAGGACCAGCAGGGCGGCGGCGCAGCCGAGTGCGGGGGCCAGGGTCACGGGGCGTGGCTTCATCGCGGCGATCCTTCTGAGTAGTTCGGGGAAGGGGGCTTCGGTGGGCCGGCGACCGGTGGTGGGGAGTTGACAGGACAGCGGTCGCCGGCCCGGTTCAGGAATCAGCCGTCAGGAGGTGGCCTTCGCCAGGGTCCAGTTCTGGTAGCCCTGGCCGTTCTTCTGCTGGAGTTCGAGCAGCCATCCGCCGTAGTACCAGCGCTTGCTGATGCCCAGCACCAGCGAGGAGCCCTCGGGCTGCAGGACGTACGCCCCGCCGCCGGCGCCGTTCAGCCGCCACTTCTGCGCGGCGGTGTCGCGGCACGGCCGCTGGGCAACGTACTGGCCGGCCACGGCCTTTCCGCCGCTGCCGAGTTCGAGGCACTTGCCGCTCTGGGCGGACTTCACGCGCAGCGTGCCGCCGCCGGCGTTCTCGAAGACCCACTGCTGGTTGGCGTAGCCGTGCCGCTGGTAGGCGATGGCGACGGTGCCGTCGGCGGCGGAGCCGCCCCACAGGTCGACGGCCTGGCCGGTGAGGCCGTTGACCATCAGGTACGGGGTGCCCGGGCGGGTCGGGGAGCCGCCGTCGGCGGGGAGGGTGCGGAAGGCAGCGGCGCGGCCGGGCGCGGAGGTCTTGCCGTCGGTGCCGCGCACGGCGACGGCGACCTTGTAGGCGGTGGCGGGATTGAGGTTGGTCAGGCGGACGACCGTCTCCTTGACGTCGGCCGTCTTCTTGCCGTCGACCAGCACGTCGTACCCGGCGGCCGAGGGGACCTTCGGCCAGCTGACGACGGCGGAGTTCGGGGTGATCTGGCTGACCTGGGCGTCGGGGCCGGCCGTCGGCGGGCGCGTCGGGTCGGGCGTACGGGTCGGCGTGGGGCCGGGGTCGGGGTTGCCGGTGCCGCCGCCGGCCATCAGGAAGCGGTTGTTGGCGATGTTCCAGTGGGTGGCGAGGTAGCTGCCCGGCTTGGGGCTGGTGTGGAAGTAGTCGTCGTGGCCGCAGTCCAGGCGCGCGTCGTTCGCCCGGTCGGGGCAGATGGTCTGCATCTTCGGGTAGTACGGGGCGTCCGAGTAGCACATGATGTCCCACTCGTCGACGCAGTGCGCGGCCTTGCTGGTGTGCGGGGCGCTATTGTTGACGGCGCCGAGGTTGTGGCCGAGCTCGTGGGCGGGGGTGCTGCCGCCCCAGCAGCCGGAGTCCGTGCGCCCGTAGGACGGGCCGAAGTTGCTGAGGTTGTCCTGACCGGGGCGCTCGTCCCCGTTGAAGGTGCCGATGCCGCAGTAGACCTGGGCGTCCGCGAAGACCATGTACTTGCGGTCGCGGCGGTTGTAGCCCTTGGCGGCCAGGGCGTTGTTCATCGCCCCGAACTCCTGCAGGTCGCCCGCGGAGACCTCGACGTCCAGGACGGAGACGGTGCAGTCGGCCTCGGTGACGTAGCGGACGTGGCGCTCGCCGCCGGTCTCCTTGGCGCTGGCGTTGTAGATGACGTCGGTCTCGGCCGCCCACTGCTTGAAGGAGGCCGCGTACTGGCCGAACCGGTCGCGGCCGGGGGCGTGCACGTACAGCACCTGGACGCGGTTGCCGGTGGTGCCGTCGCCGTCACAGACGACCTTGGAGCCGGACGGCGCCTGCGGGGTGCCGGGCGAGCCGGGGGCGGCGGGCGAGGCCGCCACGCCGCCCTTGCGGGCGTCGATCACGGCCGGTGCGCCGCGCAGGGCCTCGCCGGCCGAGGGGGCCTGCTCGCCGTCGCCGGTCAGGGAGGAGGGCCCGGAGGTGCCCTTGGCCACGGGCGGGGTGTCCTTGGTGATGTCGACGCCCTTGGGCGGGGCGTCCGGGCCGTGGGTGCACAGGCCGGCCCGGGAGACGCTGTAGACGCCGACGCAGCGGTCGCCCTTGGGGGCGGGCTTGAGGCCTTCGTAGACGAGGCCCCGGCGCTTGTCGGCCTTGGGGGCCGAGGTGAGCGGGGCGGGCGGCTTCTTGTGGACGGGCTCGGAGGCGGGTGCGCTCACCGCGCCCGGTTGCGGGCTGCCGCCGCCCGTGGTCGCGGATCCCGCGCTGATGACGCTGAAGGTGATGCCGGCGGCCGCGGCGGCCGCGGCCGCCGTGAGTATCAGGCGGCGGCCGGTTCTGCTGCGGCGGTGGGTGTGTTTGCGTGGCAAGGGAGTTCCCTTCAGTGGGGGGTTACGGACGGCCGGGCGCGGCGTGGGGGCCCGTCCGGCGAGGGGGTGGCTGTGGGGACGGCGGTTCAGCGCGCGGCGAAGACCTGCAGCCAGCGCGGGCCGTCGTAGGTGAAGGTGACGCCCACGCCGATCTCGGTGTAGGCGCAGTTGAGGAGGGTCCTGCGCTGCCCGGGGTCGTTCATCCACGCGGTCACGGCGGCGGAAGCGCTGCCGTGGCCGGTGGTGGCGTTCACTCCGTACGTGCTCCAGTGGTGGCCGGGCGCGGCGATGCCGCGGGCGAAGGCGGACCACTGGTTCGCGGGGGTGCGGGGCGCCCGCTCGTCGGTGCGGTGCTGGGCGAAGGCGACCAGTTCGGCGCTGCGGCGTACGGGCCCGCAACCGGCCTTGGCGCGCTCGGCGTTGACGATGCGGACGACCTCTTGCGCGAGGTCGGCCGGCGGAGCCGGAGGCGGGGTGCGGCGGGGCGATGCCTCCGGGGCGGGCTTCCTGCCCGGCTCGGCCGGCGTGCCGCTCCGGGCGGGCGCCTTGTCCGTGGCCGGGGTGGCGGCGGAAGCGGGCGCCGTCGGCGTCGGAGCGGCGGATCCGCGTACGGGAACACGCCCGTTGGTCTCGGAACGGCCGGCGGGCATGGCGTCAGTGCGCTCCGGCGAGGTCGGCGTGGGGCCGCCGGCGGTGACCGGGACGACCTCGACGGGGCCGCCCGGCGTCTGCGGAGCCGCGCTCTTCGGGGCAGCGTTCTTCGGCGCGGCGTTGAAGACCTGCGGGCCGCCGCCCAGGGCGCCCGCCACGACGACGGCTATGACACCGGCGACGACGGCGCGGCGGGCCAGGCGCGCGGTCTCGCCTGCCGGAGAAGCGCTCTCGCCTCCCGGAGAAGGGGCGGCCGGAGCCGGAGCCGCATCCTTCCCCGCGGCGCAGGCCGTCATCGGGTCGCCCGTCACGCCCCCGGCCAGGCGGCCCAGCAGCGCGGCCCCGAGGGGGACCAGGCCGAGGCCGGCGAGCAGCCCTTCCGCGGGCACCAGCGCCGACCAGTGCCCGCCGCAGTCGGCGCAGCCGCGCGCGTGCCGGGCGATGCGCTTGCGCCACAGCGGGCCCGGCGCTCCGTCCCAGCCGTCGAGGACGGCGGCGAGCTCCGGGCAGCGCGGGGTCGTGGCCAGGGCGCGGACGACGACGCGGGCGGTCTCCAGCTGCGCCTTGGTGCGCTGGACGCGGACCGCGGTGTACTGCGGCGAGCGGCCCAGGGCCGCGGCGACCTCGGCGCGGTTCAGCTCGCCCGCGGCCTCCAGCCACCACAGCGACATGACGACCTGGTCGTCGCCGTCGAGCCAGCGCGTGGCCTCGGCGGCCTGTCTGCGCTGTCCCTGCAGGCCGAGGCGGAGAATGGACCAGTCGACAAAGTCGGGCTGCGGGGCGGCGGCCTCGGCCATCTCCTGCGGGCCGCCCGCGGGGGCGTCCTTGCGGTCCCCCCGCTCCTTGCGCCAGTGGCTGCGGATCTGGTTCATCGTGATCGCGACGAGCCAGGACCGGAAGCCCTCGGGGTCCCGCAGCGCGCCCAGGCCGCCGACCATCCGGATCATGGTCTCCTGCACGACGTCGTCGACGTCCGCGTGGCCGTTCAGGGCCCGGCCGACGATGTTGTAGACCAGTGGCAGGCATGCGGCGACCAGCTCGCCCTGCGCCGTGCGGTCCCCGCCTCGTGCCGCTTCGACCAGTCCGGTCGTGCTCTCCAGGTTCACGTTCCGCCCACCTCTTTCCGGTCCGCCGCCTCGGCGGTCTTACGCATGGAGACCGGGGGGCGCGGCGCGGATAACAGAAAAATCTGCGGTTCGGCGGAATCTTTTTTTGCGGGGGTGGGTATGGCGGGTGTTCACACTCCCGCGAATGCCCGGCTGTCAGCCCGGTGCCGGTCTGTACGGCGGCGGTAGTAGGCGATGGTCACGGCCGTGAGGAGCGGCGGCCAGGCCAGCAGCGGGAGGTAGCAGACGGCGAGGAGCGCGTCCTGCGCCGGGGTGCCCTGCCAGGTGACGTGGTGCGGGGTCACGTAGGGGGCGCAGAAGAACCAGACGCCGATGCCCGTCAGCGCCGTCGCGCCCAGCAGTGCCGGGACCACCGCCGCGAGGGGGCGCACCCGGCGGCCGCCCAGCAGGGGGATCCAGCGCGGCACAACGTCGCCCCAGGGCCGTACGAGTCCGAGGGTGAGCAGAGCGAGCGCCTCGGAGACCGCGGTGAGCGAGAGGACGTAGAGCGCCCCCAGGACGGACATCTCGCCGTCGGGCGGGGCCACCGGCAGCCCGGCGACGAGTGCGATGCGCCACAGCCCCGACGGCAGGGTGACCAGCGGGACGGCGTGGGCGGCGAGGACGGCCCACCGGGGCACGTCGGGCAGGGCGTTCATCTTCAGCATGGGATTCATGCTGGTCGCGGGGCCGGCGTCCCGCGTCCGCCCCCGGGAGGGACCGCCTCCGCCGCGCGGCGGAGGACGGGGTAGCCCGCGCCGGATGCGCCGCCGGGAGCCGCCCGCGGGGACCGCCGCCAGGGGCCGCTGCTAGGGACCGCCCGTCAGGAGCCGCCCGTCAGGGAGCCTCCCCCGCCTCGACGGCGATGAGTTCAACCTCGTCGGCGACGAGTTCGACCTCGAAGCCGTCCTCGTTCTCCAGATAGGCGGCGTAGTGGCCGGCCCCGCCGGCGTACGGGTGTCTGCCGGGGAAGAGCAGGCGCCAGCCGTGTGCGGGGGCCTCGGCCACCAGGGAGTCGACAGCTGCGCGGCTCTCCACGCGGAAGGCGACGTGGTTCATGCCCGGCCGGCACCGCTCGTGAGCGCCGCCCGTGAGCGCCGGTGACTGCTCCACGACGACGTAGAAGCCGCCCAGCCGCCAGCTGCGGCCGTGCTCCCAGTGCTGGTAGGGCGTGCAGCCCAGGGCGCGGAGCAGCCAGCCGAAGCTCTTCTCGGCCCGCGGCAGGTCCGGAACCCACAATTCGAGATGGTGCAGCACGCCCAAAGCCCCCGCGGCTAGCGGATCGGTACGTCCGAGATCGTACGGGCGATCACCAGCCGCTGGATCTCGCTCGTGCCCTCAAAAATGGTGTAAATGGCGGCATCGCGGTGCATCCGCTCCACCGGATACTCCCGCGTGTAGCCGTTCCCGCCCAGGATCTGCATCGCCTGGGCCGTGACCGCCTTCGCCGTCTCGCCCGCGAACAGTTTGGACATCGAGCCCTCCGCCGAGGTGAACGGCTTGCCCGCGGTGGCCATCCAGGACGCCCGCCACACGAGCAGCCGGGCCGCGTCGATGCGCGTACGCATGTCGGCGAGCTGGAAGGCGACGCCCTGGTTGTCGATGACGGGGCGGCCGAACTGGACGCGCGTCTGGGCGTAGTCGAGCGCCACCTCGTACGCGGCGCGGGCGATGCCGACGGCCTGGGCGCCGACCGTGGGGCGCGAGGCCTCGAAGGTGGCCATGGCGGCGTTGTGCGTACGGGCGCCGCCGGTGCGCACCCGCTCGCGGGCGCGGGCCAGCCGCTCGTCCAGCTTCTCCTTGCCGCCGAGGAGGCAGTGGCCGGGCAGGCGGACGCCGTCGAGGACGACCTCGGCGGTGTGCGAGGCGCGGATGCCGTGCTTCTTGAACTTCTGGCCCTGGGAGAGACCCTTCGTGCCCGGCGGGACGATGAAGGAGGCGTGCCCGCGGGCACCCAGCCCGGGGTCGACGACCGCGACGACGACGTGGACGTTCGCGATGCCGCCGTTCGTTGCCCACGTCTTCGTCCCGTTGAGGACCCATTCGTCCTTGGCCTCGTCGTAGACGGCGCGGGTGCGCATGGCGGAGACGTCCGAGCCGGCGTCGGGCTCGGAGGAGCAGAAGGCGGCGATCTTGACGTCGTCGGCGTCGCCGTACATCTGCGGGAGCCAGGTGCCGATCTGCTCCTCGGTGCCGTTGGTGAGGACGCCGATGGCGGCGAGGCCGGTGCCGGTGATGGCGAGGCCGAGGCCGGCGTCGCCCCAGAAGAGCTCCTCCATGGCCATGGGGATGCCGAGGCCGGTGGGGTCGAAGAACTGCTGGGCGTAGAAGTCGAGGGAGTACAGGCCGATGCGGGCCGCTTCCTGGACGACGGGCCAGGGGAACTCCTCGCGCTCGTCCCACTCGGCGGCGGCCGGGCGCATCACTTCGGCGGCGAAGCCGTGGATCCAGTCGCGCACCCCCCGCTGGTCCTCGCTGAGCTCCATCGTGAACTCGGCCACGCGGCCTCCACCCCTCGGCACGACATTACTCCCGGTAACGCGAGTATGTTACCGACCGGTAGTAGTGTCAACCGTCCCGCCTCCCGGATTCGCTGGGTGGAGCGGGTGTTACGTTGCGCAGGCATCACGATTCACAGGGGCGGGGAGGCAGGTCATATGGAAACCAGTCAGCGGGAGGACCAGCAGCACGCGGCGGAGCGCCGCCGCCGGGAGCTGCTCGAGGCCGCGGACCGGGTGGTGCTGCGGGAGGGGCCCGGGGCCTCGATGAACGCCATCGCCGCCGAGGCCGGCATCACCAAGCCGATCCTCTACCGGCACTTCGGCGACAAGGGCGGCCTCTACCGCGCCCTGGCCGCCCGGCACACCGACGCGCTGCTCGTGGGGCTGCGGGCCGCGCTGGACGCCCCGGCCGAGCGCCGCGACCGCGTCGAGCGCACGCTGGACAACTACCTCGCGGCCATAGAAGCCCGGCCGCAGGTCTACCGCTTCCTGATGCACCCCGCCGACGAGGGCCAGCCCTCCGAGGGCGGCTTCGACGTGGGGCGGCACTCGGCTCCGCTGCTGCGGCGGATGGGCGAGGAGCTCGCCCAGGTCATATCCGAGCGCGTCGACCTCGGCCCGGACAGCGACGAGCTCTCGCGCGCCTGGGGCCACGGCATCGTGGGCATGATGCACGCCGCCGGCGACTGGTGGCTGCGCGAGCGCCCCTTCCCGCGCGAGCACCTCGTACGGCACCTCGCGGACCTGCTCTGGGGCCGGCTCGCCACCTCCGGCGACCTGCCCGGAGGCCCCGGCTTCTAACGGGCAGCCGCTGGCGACTCGGCGCCCCTACGCCCTACGCCGTACCGGCCGGCTCCGGCAGCGCTTCCGTGCGCCCCGCCCACGGCGCCTTGCGGACCGCCCGCAGCGCACGGCGGCGGCGCAGCCCCGTCACATGGTCGAGGTAGAGGCCGCCGTCGAGGTGGTCGCACTCGTGCTGCAGGCACCGGGCGAAGAACCCGGTGCCGGCCACGCGCACCCGCGAGCCGTCCACGGTGCGGCCCTCGACCACGGCGTGGTCGTAGCGCGGCGTGCCCGCCTCGATGCCGGGGACGGACAGGCAGCCCTCCGGCCCGCGGACGGTGATCCCGTCGGCCTCCACGAGCCGGGGGTTGACCACGTGGCCGAGGTGGCGGCGGTCCTCGTCGTCCGGGCAGTCGTAGACGAAGACGCGCAGCGGGACGCCGATCTGGTTGGCGGCCAGGCCCACGCCGCCCGCCGCGTACATGGTCGCGAACATGTCCTCGACGAGCCGGGCGAGGTCCTCGCCGAAGTCGGTGACGTCCTCGCAGGGGGTGCCGAGCCCCGGGTCGCCGAGCAGCCGCATGGGCCGCACACGTCCGGAACTGCCGGGGATCGAGCCGTTTCGCATGGGCCAACCCTACGGCCGGCCTCGCGCTCGGTGGACGGCCGGTTCGGGCCTGCGGCCGGATCTCGATAGGCTGATCCCCGACCGGAGCCTCCTGGCCGGCGTTCGGCACGGAGGGGGCGTTCCACCACCGGCGGACCAGGGAACAGGCCCGGCGCCCAACAAGGAGGATCAAGGACGATGGCAGGCAACTCGGGGCCACTGTCGCCGCGGGCCAAGCTGGCCGTGACGGCGGGCAAGGCGGCTGCGGCCGTGTCGCGGGCCGCGGGCCGCGGCAGCGGATCGGTGATCGGCGGCAAGGTCGCGCTCAAGCTCGACCCCGACCTGCTGGCCCGGCTGGCGACCCACCTGGACGTGGTCCTGGTGTCCGCCACCAACGGCAAGACGACCACGACCCGGCTGATCGCCGAGGCGCTGCGCGCCAGCGGCCCGGTGGTGTCCAACGCACTGGGCGCGAACATGCCCGCGGGCATCACCTCGGCCCTGGCGGGCGGCTCGGACGCGCGCTACGGCGTGATCGAGGTGGACGAGAAGTACCTGGCGGGTGTCGCCCGGGACGTCTCCCCCAAGGCCATAGCGCTGCTGAACCTCTCGCGCGACCAGCTCGACCGGGCCGCGGAGACGCGCATGCTCGCCGAGAAGTGGCGTGAGGGCCTGGCCGGCACCAAGGCAGTGATCATCGCGAACGCGGACGACCCGCT
Source organism: Streptomyces sp. URMC 127 (assembly GCF_051386535.1). NCBI lineage: Bacteria > Bacillati > Actinomycetota > Actinomycetes > Kitasatosporales > Streptomycetaceae > Streptomyces > Streptomyces sp. URMC 127. The sequence continues at coordinate 84,123 of NZ_JBPQTW010000003.1, read as the reverse complement.
GATCGTGTGGGCCGCCTCCTCCTCGCCGAACGTGGTGTGGGTGGCGGCCGGCCAGGAGTGGAAGGACGACGCCTGGTCCTGCCCGTCGTGCGGCGGCGTGATGCAGCGCCCCGGCGACGACTGGTTCTGCGGCGAGTGCGGCTTCCGCCGCCCGACCCCCAGCTGGGCGCTCTCGGGCGACTACGTCCTCGACCCGCACGGTTCGGCGTGGCCGATCCACCTGCAGCTGCCGGGCCGGGCCAACAAGGCCAACGCCACCACCTCCGCCGCCGTCGCGGCCACCTTCGGCGTCCCGCCGCAGGTCGCGCTGGAGCGGATGTACCAGGTGCAGGCGGTCGCGGGCCGGTTCGACGTGGTGCAGTTCCTCGGCCGCGACATCCGGCTGCTGCTGGCCAAGAACCCGGCCGGCTGGCTGGAGACGTTCTCGCTGATCGACGGGCCGCCGGCGCCGGTGATCCTCGCGGTCAACGCCCGCGGCGCGGACGGCACCGACACCTCGTGGCTGTGGGACGTGGACTACCCGCGCCTCGCCGGCCACCCGATCTTCGTCATCGGCGACCGCAAGCTGGACCTGGCCGTCCGGCTGGAGGTCGCGGGCCTGGACTTCCGGGTCTGCGAGACCGTCGACGAAGCCGTGCAGCAGTGCCCGCCCGGCAAGATCGAGCTGATCGCCAACTACACGGCGTTCCAGGACGTCCGCCGCCGCGTCGGCAACTGACCCCGCCGAGACCTGACAGGATTGTGAGCATGAGCCAGAACAGCCTGCGTGTGGTGTGGGTCTACCCCGACCTGCTCAGCACCTACGGCGACCAGGGCAACGTCCTGGTCCTGGAGCGTCGGGCGCGGCAGCGCCGGCTGGACGTCCAGCGCGTGGACATCCGGTCCGACCAGCCCATCCCGACCTCCGGGGACATCTATCTGATCGGCGGCGGCGAGGACCGCCCGCAGCGGCTCGCGGCCGAGCGGCTGCGCCGCGACGGCGGTCTGAACCGGGCCGTCGCCAACGGCGCGATCGTCTTCTCGGTCTGCGCCGGCTACCAGATCCTGGGCCACGAGTTCATCAACGACCTGGGCCAGCGCGAGCAGGGCCTCGGCCTCCTCGACGTCATCAGCACCCGCGGCGAGGGCGAGCGCTGCGTCGGCGACGTCCTCGCGGACATCGACGAGCCGCTGGGCCTGCCGCCGCTGACGGGCTTCGAGAACCACCAGGGCATCACCCACCTCGGCCCGACGGCCCGCCCGTTCGCCCGCGTGCGCTACGGCAACGGCAACGGCACGGGCGACGGCTTCGAGGGCGCGTACAACGACACCGTCTTCGGCACGTACATGCACGGTCCGGTGATGGCCCGCAACCCGCACATCGCGGACATGCTGATCAAGCTGGCTCTCGACGTCAACGCCCTGCCGCCGGTGGACGACCGCTGGTACGAGGCGCTGCGCGCCGAGCGGATCGCCGCGGCGACCCAGTCGGCGTAGCCCTGCCGACCGCATGACGGACGGTCGCGTCCCCCGCCGCCCACGGGAGTTAGGGTGGCGGGGACGCAACCGGACGACGGGGTCCGGTCCCCCGCCCTGTTGCGAAGGTTTCCCCCTGTCATGCGCATTGGTGTACTCACCTCCGGTGGCGACTGCCCCGGTCTGAACGCCGTCATCAGGTCCGTCGTGCACCGCGCGGTCGCCGACCACGGTGACGAGGTCATCGGCTTCCACGACGGCTGGAAGGGCCTCCTCGAAGGCGACCACCGTCCGCTCGACCTGGAGGCCGTCGCCGGCATCCTGGCGACCGGCGGCACGATCCTCGGCTCCTCCCGCGTGCAGCCCGCACAGCTGCGGGACGGCGTCGAGCGGGCCAAGGGCCACGTGGCCGACCTCGGCCTGGACGCCGTCATTCCCATCGGCGGCGAGGGCACCCTCAAGGCCGCCCGGCTGCTGTCCGACGCCGGCCTGCCGATCGTCGGCGTGCCCAAGACCATCGACAACGACATCGCCTCCACGGACGTCACCTTCGGCTTCGACACCGCCGTCGGCGTGGCCACCGAGGCCCTCGACCGGCTGAAGACCACCGCCGAGTCCCACCAGCGCGTGCTCATCGTCGAGGTGATGGGCCGGCACACCGGCTGGATCGCCCTGCACTCGGGCATGGCCGCCGGCGCGCACGCCATCGTCGTGCCCGAGCGGCCCTTCGACATCGACGAGCTCACCGAGGTCGTCGGCCGGCGCTTCGAGGCCGGCAAGCGCTTCGCGATCGTCGTCGTCGCCGAGGGCGCCAAGCCGCGCGAGGGCTCGATGGCCTTCGAGACGGGCGCCACGGACGTCTACGGCCACGAGCGGTTCGCCGGGGTGGCCCGGCAGCTCTCCGGGGAGCTGGAGCGGCGCCTGGGCAAGGAGGCCCGCCCGGTGATCCTCGGCCACGTGCAGCGCGGCGGCACTCCCACCGCGTACGACCGCGTTCTTGCGACCCGGTTCGGCTGGCACGCCGTGGAGGCCGCGCACCGCGGGGCCTTCGGCATGATGACGGCCCTGCGCGGCACGGACATCACGCTGGTGCCGCTCGCGGAGGCCGTCGAGCGGCTCAAGACCGTGCCGCAGGAGCGGTACACCGAGGTCGAGTGCGTGCTCTGACCGGCCCCGCCCCGCTCCGGCCCGGCCGGCAGGCGGGGCGCCCCCGGCGGCGGGCGCGGCCCGGGGCGCCTCTACTCTGGTTCCGGCGCATCGGTGCGAAATGGGAGAGAGCGGATGGATCACAGCGGGCACGGCATGATGCACATGGACATGCCGCCGTTCACGCTCGGACGGGGTCTGCAGTACAGCGGCGACCCGTTCTTCATGATCGGCTGTCTGCTGGCACTGGCCCTCTACGGCTGGGCGGTCCTCCGGCTGCGGCGGCGCGGGGACTCCTGGCCGGTGGGCCGGACCGTCGCGTTCGTCCTCGGCGTGCTGACCGTGTGGCTCGTGATGTGCACCAAGCTCAACGACTACGGCATGGTCATGTTCAGCGTGCACATGGTGCAGCACATGGTCATCAGCATGCTCTCGCCGATCCTTGTCCTGCTCGGCGCGCCGGTGACGCTGACGCTGCGGGCGCTGCCGGCGGCCGGGCGCGGCCGCCGGGGGCCGCGCGAGTGGCTCGTCTCGCTGCTCCACAGCCGCTACATGCGGGTCATCACGCACCCGGCGTTCACCATCCCGATGTTCATCGCGAGCCTGTACGCGCTGTACTTCACGCCGCTCTTCGACCTCCTCATGGAGTCCAGGACGGGCCACATCGCGATGATGGTGCACTTCCTTGCCGTGGGCCTGGTCTTCTTCTGGCCGATCATGGGCGTGGACCCGGGCCCGCACCGGCCGGGCTACGTGATGCGGATGCTGGAGCTGTTCGCGGGCATGCCCTTCCACGCGTTCTTCGGCATCGCGCTGATGATGGCCTCCGAGCCGATGATCGGCACGTACATGCACCCGCCGGCCTCGCTGGGCATCGACGCGCTGGAGGACCAGCAGGCGGGCGGCGGCATCGCCTGGGCGTTCAGCGAGATCCCGTCGGTCGTGGTGCTCCTGGCCCTGGCCTTCCAGTGGTACCGCTCCGAGCAGCGGCAGGCGCGGCGCTCGGACCGCGCCGCGGACCGCAACGGCGACAAGGAGCTGGAGGCCTACAACGCCTACCTCGCCTCGCTGCGCTCGCGCGAGACCTGAGACGGGCGCGTGCGTGCGCGGGGAGGCGTGCGCGCGGGCTCTGGCGGCAGGGGCCGCGGCCGGGAGACCATGGACTCCAGGCCGCGGCCCCTTTTGCGCACCGGCGCACTCCGGGCCGCCGTGAGGAGGTGCGGGATGCCCGGATCGGCGAAGGCGATGGCGGGGCTGACGGTGGGGGGCCTCGTCGTCGTGACCGCGTATTCGGTGACGATCGGCAGCAACGGCTGGCTGTGGTTCGCGTGGGTGATGCTGTCGCTGCTGACGATAGGAACGCTCGTGGCCCGGGGGACGTGAGCGGGGGCGCGGGCGGTTCAGAAGCGGAAGACCGGGCCGGTGGCCACGTCGAGCGCGCAGGCGTTGGGGAAGGTCTTGTGCCAGACCACGGGACGGTCGTTCCACTCGCCCTCGGCGGTCGCGGTGACGGGGTCGTACTCGCGGGTGCACTGGTGCTCGGCGCGGGTCACCCGCCCCGGGTCGCCCTTCGCCCTGGCGAGCGTCGTGCACGCCTCGGCGGCGTGCGGGTGGTGGCCGTCGGCATCCGGGCAGCTCAGCTGCACGCCGCGGATCCAGGTGTTCTGCGCGCCGGAGACGGTGAGGAACAGCCGGCCCCCGGCCCCGGCGGCGGGGCCGTGCCCGCCGTCCGCCGCGGCCGGCGGCGCGGCGAGGACGAGGAGCCCGGCGGCGGTGGCCACGGCGGTACGGGGTAGGGACATCGGTGCCTCCTGGAGCGGGGTGCCCGGCCTCAGGCCATCGCGCGCGAGCCGCCCCCGGCAAGCTGCCACGCCGCGCCGTCGCCCGCGCGGCTCCGGCCCGCCACCCTTCCGGCCGCGGAAGCCGCCCTACGGCGCCCCGGCGCACGAGGAGGACGCCACTCCCGCCCCGGCGCGCACCGCCACCAGCCACTCCGCCCGCAGCCGCTCGTAGGCCCTGCGCTCCTCACCGTTGAGCATCCGCCCGCGGCGCGCGGCCAGGAACGCGCGGATCGCGTCGTTGATCTCCTCGGGCGACTGGGCGAGGTCCGGGTTCGCGGGCATGTGCACAGGCTACGAGGGAACCGCGCCCAAAACACCGAGAACCGACGAGGTTCCCGGAATGCTCATCAAATGGTCATCCAGCCGGAAACCTCCCGAGCGGGCCTGAGGTGCGGCGACAACGCGAACGGCGCCCCCGTCCGGGAGGACCGGGGCGCCGCAGTGCCGTGCGGTGGTGCTACTTCTTCGCGGCGGCCTTCGCGGGCTCAGGGGTGGCGTGCGGGGCGCACGTCACGTCCTGGGCGTCGAGCTTGCCGTCGACGAGGTAGGCGTCGAGGCGGGCGTTGACGCAGGGGTTGGCCTCGCCGGTGACGCCGTGCGAGCCGGCGTCCTTCTCGGTGATCAGACGGGAGCCCTTGAAGCGCTTGTGCAGCTCCACGGCGCCCTCGTACGGCGTGGCGGCGTCACGCTCGCTCTGGATGATCAGGGTCTGCGGGAGGCCCTTGTGCGTCGTGACCTCAACGGGGTTGCCCTGGGGGGCCTTCCACGTGGCGCACGGCAGGTTCATCCACGCGTTGGCCCAGGTCATGAAGGGCGCCTCGCGGTGGATGCGGGTGTTGTCGCGGTCCCACTTGGCCCAGCTGGTGGGCCACTTGGCGTCCGCGCACTCGACCGCGGTGTAGACGGCGTTGCTGTTCTCCGCGGCGATGTTGCCCGCCGTGTTGGACAGGTCGGGGCCGGCGGCCTCGACGAGCGCCTTCTCGTCACCGGCGACGTACTTGCTCCAGGTCTCGGCGACCGGCACCCACGAGGTGTCGTAGTACGCCGCGCCCTGGAAGTAGCTGATCAGCTCGGCCGGGCCGACGACCCCGCCGATGGGCTTCTTCTTGGCCGCGGCCCGCAGCTTCTCCCAGCCCTTCTGGACCTGGGCCTGCGTGGTGCCGAGGTGGAACGCGTCGTCGTGCTTGGCGACCCACGTCTCCCAGTCCTTGAAGCGGGACTCGAAGGCGACGTCCTGCTCCAGGTTGGCCTGGTACCAGATGTTGTCCCGGTCCGGGTTGACGACGCTGTCGACGACCAGGCGGCGGACGTGGTCCGGGAAGAGGGTGCCGTAGACGGCGCCGAGGTAGGTGCCGTAGGAGACGCCCAGGTAGTTGAGCTTCTTCTCGCCGAGGGCGGCCCGGACGACGTCGACGTCGCGCGCGGTGTTCGCCGTGGTGAGGTACGGCAGCAGCTTGCCGCTGCGCTCGGCGCAGCCGTCGGCGTACTCGCGGGCCAGCTTGCGCTGGGCGCGCTTGTCGGCCTCGCTGTCGGGCACCGGGTCGGCCTTGGGGGCCGCGACGAACTTCTGCGGGTCGATGCAGGAGATCGGGGCGGAGTGGCCCACGCCGCGCGGGTCGAAGCCCACGAAGTCGTACGCCTTCGCGGTCTTGGCCCACAGCGGGGCCTTGGTGGTGATCCGGCGCGGGAACTTCATGCCCGAGCCGCCGGGGCCGCCCGGGTTGTACAGGAGGGCGCCCTGGCGCTCGCTCGCGGTGCCGGTGGAACGGGCCCGGTCCACGGCGATCTTGATGGTGGGCCCGTCGGGCTTGGCGTAGTCGACGGGAACCGTCACGTAGCCGCACTGGATGGGCTTCTCAAGGCCCCAGGAGGCAGGGCAGTCCTGCCACTTGATGCCCTCCTTGGCCGCGCGGGCGGCGGCCGTCTTCACACCGCGGGCCTCGGCGGCCCCGCCCGGCACGCGCTCGCTCGCGCCGGCGGCCGGGGCGGTCAGGAACCCGGCCACCAGCGCGCCGGTCACCAGGGTGCCGGCCGCGCCGAGTATTGACGTGTGTCTCACGTAGGAATCCCCCTGCTGGATACGCCGCTAGGAACGGCGGAGATCGCAATGCTGCAAGGGGATCCTTTCGTCTCCTATCCCATAATGGACAGGTCGTACGAGTGTTCTTTACTAATCCGTAAGAATGACGAAACATGAGGCGGCACGGGTGGCGTCATTCGTCACCGCTGTACCGCATCATCCGTATCGCGCTGTATACCGAAATCCACCCCCAACCTGCCGTTTTCGAGCAGCGTCCTGAGCTCCAGGCCGTCCGGCGCGACCGCGCTCACGAGGGCTGCCGGCCCGGCCAGCGGCGCGACGACCGCCGTCGGCCCCAGGACCCGGGGTACGGCCGGGCGCGCCGCGAAGGCCGGGTCCACGACGAGGAGTTGCCCGGCCGCCCGGTGGCCGCCGAGGACCGCCCCGCCGTCCCAGCCCGGCACCCCCGGCCCGTACGACAGCTCCTGGTCGTAGAGCGGGCGTCCGCCGCGGCGGACGGTCAGCCGGGCAGTCAGGCGGCCCGGCCGCTCCCCCGCGCGCCCCAGGATCTGCTCCTCGCGGAACACCAGCCGTGCGGCCGGGGCGAGTTCGACGGTCGTGGTCATCCGCAGCTCGCCGCCGCGGGCCGAGATCAGCGGCTCGGGAAGCCAGTACAGGACCGCGCCGTCGCCGACGCGGATGCGGACGTCGTACGTGGCGGGCGCGCCCGTACGGCCCGGCAGGGCGATGGTGGCCGCGGTGGTCGAGAAGTGCAGCGCGGCGCCGTCCTCCACCTCGGCGGCCAGCGCGAGGACGTCGCCGCCCAGCGGCGCGCTCATCGCGCCCACCAGGCACACGCGCGCCTCGCGCCCCACCGAGCGCAGGCGCCGCAGCGCGAACGGGCCGGAGCCGTCGAGGACGGGCAGCGCGGTGCCGCCGCGGCCGTCGGCCGCGGCGACGATCCTGGCCGCGGCCCGCAGGCCCGGCCCCGCCGGGGCGAGAGCCGTCGTCACGGCGCCGCGGTCCAGGCGGCGAGCTGCGCGCGCACCCACGCCGTGACCGGCCCCACGCCGTCCTCCGCGACGAGGGAGGTGAAGACCACGGGCAGGTCGCCGCGCTGCGCCTTCGCGTCGCGCGCCATGCCCTCCAAGTCGACGCCCACGTACGGGGCGAGGTCGGTCTTGTTGACCACCAGCAGGTCGGCGGTGGTGATGCCGGGGCCGCCCTTGCGCGGGATGTCGTCGCCGCCCGCGACGTCGATCACGAAGACCTGCGCGTCCACCAGGCCCTTGGAGAACGTGGCGGTGAGGTTGTCGCCGCCGGACTCGACCAGGACGAGGTCGAGGGGCCCGGCCGTGTCCTCCAGGTCCTCGATCGCCTCCAGGTTGGCGGAGATGTCGTCCCGGATGGCGGTGTGCGGGCAGGCCCCCGTCTCCACGGCGGAGATCCGCTCGGGCGGCAGGACGGCGTTGCGCAGCAGGAACTCGGCGTCCTCGCGCGTGTAGATGTCGTTGGTGACGACGGCGACGGACAGCTCGTCGCGCAGGGCGCGGCAGAGCGCGGCGACGGTAGCGGTCTTACCGGACCCGACGGGCCCACCGAGCCCGATCCGCAGCGCCCGGCGCGTGCCGTCGGGGCGGACGGGGGAAGGGGCGCTGTAGGTGTGGCGGTGGGGGTAGGTCTCGGGGTGATCGAGGTGCATGGTCCCTCCGGGGGGTTCGGGTGATGGATACGGGTGCGGTTCGCGGTGGCCGCGGGTGCCGCGGGGGCCGCGGGGCATGCACCGGCGAGGCCGGGCCGACTACCCGGTGCGGGTGGTCCGGCACCGCCGGGCCGGCGCGTTGTGGCTGATCGCCGGCGCGGCGGAAGAACTTCTTGCCGCAACAGCGGCAGAGCCGTTCGGCAGACCGCCCGGTGCCCAGGGCCGGCGCGGTCCGGGGCGCGGCTCGGCACCGCCGGGCTGCCACGTTGTGGCGGATCGCCGCCGCGGCGGAAGAGAGTCTTGCCACAACGATGGCAGCAGCCGCGCCACCCGCGGCCGGCGGACCGGCCAGCGCCCGGAGCCGGCATCGTTCCGGGCACGGTCCGGCACCGCCGGGTCGACACGGTGTGGCTGATCGCCGTCGCGGCGGAAGGGACTTCGTGCCGCAACGGCGGCAGGGCCTCGCCACCCGCCTCCGGCGGACCGCCCGGTGACCGGAGCCGGCATCGTTCCGGGCACGGTCCGGCACCGCCGGGGTGGCACTTCGTGGCTGATCGCCGTTGCGGCGGAAGAACTTCTTGCCGCAACAGCGGCAGGGCCGTTCGGCGGACCGCCCGGTGACCAGGGCTGGCACGGTCCGGGGCGCGGCTCGGCGCCGCCGGGCCGGCACGTCGCTGCGGAAGACCTCCCGCAGCGGCGGCACGCCGCGGCTTCGTGGGGCGGCGGTGCCGGGTCCGCCGCATTGCCGGTCCCCATCCGTTGGGCGGCCATCAGCTGGCGAACAGCCTTACCGGCCACGTCGCGTGGAGTTGTGACGTGATGTCCAGCAGGGGTGCCGCTGCGGACGGGAGGGTGTCCGGGCCCTCCGTCGCGGCGCGGGTCGCCGCGGCGGCCGCGTGGCCGGCGACGGTGTCCATGGCGGGTGCGAGCCGGGCCAGGACGGCCGTCGCCTCGAACGGGTCGAGGCTCAGCAGGCGTACGGCCGCCGTCGCAGGGCCACTGGCCGACTCGTAGACGGCGGCGTAGGCGGCGTCCAGCGGGCGCAGTCCCGCCGACCGGGCGGCGAGGCCGAGGACGACCGGCTGGTGGGCGCCGCGCGGCCGGGCCGCGGCGAGGGCGTCGAGCGCGTCCGAGGGCCAGGCGGCGCGGGCGGCGCGCATCATCTGCCGGCCGAGGCGCCGGGCGGTGGTCCGCAGGGCGGGCGCGGGGGTGCGGGCGTCCGCGGCGTCGTCGAGGGCAAGCGGGTCGAGCCCGGCGGCGGCCGCCGCGGCGAGGGCGGCCGCGGTGAGCCCGGCGGTGTGCAGCCGCCCCCGGCAGAACTCCTCCAGGGTCCGCCCGTCGGTGATGCGCCCGGCCGCGACGGCGGCCTCGGCCCCGCCGGAGTGCGCGTGCCCTCCGGCGGGGAAGCGCCCGTCGGCCAGGATGAGGAGGGCGGCGAGGGCGCCTGTCCTCGCCCCACCCGGCACGGAAGACGTCGTCATCAGAAGAGGAAGTACCGCTGGGCCATCGGCAGCTCCGCCGCCGGCCGGGGTTCGATCACTTCTCCGTCGACGGTGACGGTGAACGTGTCGGGGTCGACCTCGACCCTCGGCCGGGCGTCGTTGTTGCGCATGTCGGCCTTGGTCACGCCGCGCGTGGACCGTATGGGCACGAACCTCTTTCCCAGCCCGAGCCGCTCCGGGAGGCCGTCGTCCATGGCCCACTGGGTGACGAAGTTGAGGGAGTTGGCGGCGGGGGCGCGCCCGTGGGCGCCGAACATGGGCCGGGGCAGGACCGGTTGCGGGGTGGGGATGGAGGCGTTGGCGTCGCCCATCTGCGCGTAGGCGATCTGGCCGCCCTTGAGGACGAGCCGCGGCCGGACGCCGAAGAAGGCGGGGTCCCACAGCACGAGGTCGGCGAGCTTGCCCTGCTCGACGGAGCCGATCTCGTGGTCGAGGCCCTGAGCCACCGCGGGGTTGATGGTGTATTTGGCGACGTAGCGCCGGGCGCGGGCGTTGTCGGCGGGGCCGTCGCCGGGCAGGGCGCCGCGGCGCTCCTTCATCACGTGCGCGGTCTGCCAGGTGCGCAGGACGACCTCTCCGATGCGGCCCATCGCCTGGGAGTCGGAGGAGATGATGGAGATCGCGCCGAGGTCGTGCAGGACGTCCTCGGCGGCGATGGTGCCGGGCCGGATGCGGGATTCGGCGAATGCGAGGTCTTCGGGGACGGCCGGGTTGAGGTGGTGGCAGACCATCAGCATGTCGAGGTGTTCGTCGACGGTGTTGAGGGTGTGCGGCCGGGTGGGGTTGGTGGAGCTGGGCAGGACGTTGGCCTCGGAGACGACGGTGATGATGTCGGGGGCGTGCCCGCCGCCGGCGCCTTCGGTGTGGTAGGCGTGGATGGAGCGGCCGGCGACGGCGGCGAGGGTGTCGCCGACGAAGCCGGCCTCGTTGAGGGTGTCGGTGTGGATGGCGAGCTGGGCGCCGCTCTCCTCGCACACGGCGAGGCAGGCGTCGATGGCGGCGGGGGTCGCCCCCCAGTCCTCGTGGATCTTGAAGCCTACGGCCCCGGCCCGCAGCTGGGCGCGCATCGAGTCGTACGAGACGGTGTTGCCCTTGCCGAGGAGGCCGATGTTGACGGGGTAGCCCTCCATCGCCTCGAACATCCGGGCGAGGTGCCAGGCGCCGGGGGTGATGGTGGTGGCCTTGCTGCCCTCGGCGGGTCCGGTGCCGCCGCCGAGCAGGGTGGTGACGCCGGAGGCGAGGGCCTCGTCGGCGGCCTGCGGGCAGATGAAGTGGACGTGGGCGTCGATGGCTCCGGCGGTGAGGATCTTGCCGTTGCCGGCGATGACCTCGGTCTCGGGGCCGATGACGAGGTCGGGGTGGACGCCGTCCATGGTGTCGGGGTTGCCGGCCTTGCCGATGCCGGTGATGCGGCCGTCGCGGATGCCGACGTCGGCCTTGACGACGCCCCAGTGGTCGAGGACGAGCGCGCCCGTGATCACGGTGTCGGGGGCGCCGTCGGCGCGGGTCGCGCGGGACTGGCCCATGGACTCGCGGATGACCTTGCCGCCGCCGAAGACGGCCTCGTCGCCGGCGTGGCCGGGTCCGCCGCTGCGGTCCTCCTCGATCTCGACGACGAGGCCGGTGTCGGCGAGGCGGACGCGGTCGCCGGCGGTGGGCCCGTAGAGGTCGGCGTAGGCGACGCGGCTGAGCTCACTCATCGAGCGGTCCCCCGCACTCGCCGCGCAGGCCCTCGACGATGCGCTTGCCGCCGATGGGCACGAGGTCGACCTGGACGGGTATGCCCGGCTCGAAGCGGACGGCGGTGCCCGCGGCGATGTCGAGGCGCTTGCCGCGGGCAGCGGCCCGGTCGAAGCGCAGGCCGGGGTTGGCCTCGGCGAAGTGGTAGTGCGAGCCGACCTGCACCGGCCGGTCGGCGGCGTTGAGCACGGTCAGCCGGGTGCGGTGCAGGCCCTGGTTGAGGGCCACGGGCGCGGCGGCGTGCAGGATCTCTCCGGGGATCATCGGTCCTGCCCCTCAGCAGATGGGATCGTGGACGGTGACGAGCTTGGTGCCGTCGGGGAAGGTGGCCTCGACCTGGACGTCGGGGATCATCTCGGGTATGCCCGCCATGACGTCGCCGCGGGTGAGCACCTTGCGTCCGGAGGACATGAGCTCGGCGACGGTGCGGCCGTCCCGGGCTCCTTCCAGGACGTGCACGGTGATCAGGGCCACCGCCTCGGGGTGGTTGAGCAGCAGGCCACGGGCCTTGCGCCGCGCGGCGACGTCGGCCGCCACATGGAGGAGCAGGCGTTCCTGCTCGTGCGGGGAGAGTTGCATGCGTCCCACCTCACTGTCGTCCCGCCCGTGTCAGGCGGGGTCCCGGCCGGCCGCGCCGGGCCGCCACCCGAGTTCAACACGGTGTTGACCTGGGGTTCTTCGGCTGATGGCCAGTGATTGCACATTAGGGCCGAAGCTTTTCCAACGCGTTAACTGACTCTTTGCGTTGTCATGGCCGGAGCCCCGCCCGCCCGCTGTCGCATGCATCTACTGGATCTTCTGGGCCGGATCATGGCCGTCCGCCCGCAGGACACGTACGGCCGGCTACGGGCAGCGCAGACCGCCGCCGTCGCCGGGCCGCGGCCGCGGCCCGGTTCGTACGCACGCACGAAGCGGGTGAACGGGAGGTGTGAACGGGCCGTGCCGACGCGGGCGGTACCGGGCTCCGGCGCACAGCGCCGGGGGCGAAGGGATCTCCGCGCCATGTGCGCCGGAGGGCCCGCGGTCCGCGCGCGAATAAACCCGGCTGCGCTCCATGGAGGATCACGGCGTAGACGGGGCGCGGTGATCGAATTGGGGCGGACGGCCGGATTGCGCCCGGCCGGGTACGAACCACCGCAGGCCAGCGCCTCAGCCGGCTTACGCGAACCCCCTCAACTCGCCCTTTGTCCAGCGGAATTGCCCAGGAGTGATCAGCCTCACATACCCCCGGTTCCGCTCGGATTCCGCACGGGGGCTGCGCCAAGATCCCTGCGACGACAAGACCCCGCCACCCCGGCGGGGCGGTCCCGGCGGACGCCGAACCCTGCCGCCGACGGGATGCCGGGTCGACTTGAGTGCAACGGCAGGGATGGAGGACCCAAGAGTGGTGGGACGACCAAGAGTAGTGCGGTCGGCCCTTGGGGTGAAGCCGTTGACGACGGCCGGGCAACCTTCGCCTGCCCGAACCCGACAGGTCATCCTTCACAGGCGGCTGACGAAGGGTTAGCGCATGGGCGCGCACAAACGTCCGTCGAAGCTGTCCAGGGCCGGTGCCGCATCGGCCCTCACTCTCGCCGCCGTCGGTGCCACGGTGCTGGCACCGGGCGGCGCGGCAGAGGCGGAGGCGTCTTCCGCCTCCACCATGGCACTGCGGATCGCGGCCTCGAAGCAGGGCTCCCCGTATCAGTGGGGGGCGACCGGACCCTACCGGTTCGACTGCTCGGGCCTCACGCTCTACTCCTTCAAGCGGGCCGGCAAATCCCTGCCCCGCACCGCCGCCCAGCAGTACAACAGCACCCGGCACATCCCGCGGTCCGCACGCGAGCGCGGCGACCTCGTCTTCTTCGTCTCCGGGCGGGGCATCTACCACGTCGGGATATACGCCGGGGACGGGAGGATCTGGCACGCGCCCAAGACGGGCGCCGTCGTCCGCCTGGAGCGGATCTGGACCAACAGCGTCCGCTACGGCCGGGTCGGCTGACCCGCCGGCACCCGGGCCCGCGGGCCCGTGACCGCCCCGAAGGGATCCCCGGCCCCCCGCACCGGTACGGGGGGCCGGGCCGGCCGGAGGGGAGCTCAGCGCTCGGCGCTGACCGGCACGGTCCAGGGGAGGGAGATCCACACGGTCTTGCCGCCGTCGGAGGTCGGGGTGAAGAACAGCCGCCCCCCGGACTCCGCGGCGAGCCAGCGGATGATCACCATGCCGCGGCCGTTGTCCTGCTGGACCGCGGCCGGCAGCCGGCGGGGGAAGCGGGGGTGGCTGTCCGTGACCCCGATGCGCAGCTGCTGGTCGCGGTCGAGGCGGACGTCGACGGTGAACGTGGGCGACTGGCCCCGGGTGTGCTGCACGGCGTTGGTGGCGAGCTCCGAGACGATCAGGCGCACGGTCTCGGCGGTGTCCGTCCCGCCCGGCAGCCCCCAGTCGGCCAGCACCTGCGCGACATAGCGTCGCGCCGAGGAGACCGAGGCGGGGGCGCTCGGCAGGGTGACGGTGGCTTCTTGGTGGTCTGCCATGGCGGTGGCCCTTTCAGCCGAGGTCCCGCCGAGGCCGGAACCCCGTGCACCGACGGTGCACGGCCACGGAAAACGGGGAGCACGCCGTGCGTCAGCGGGGGTCGTGAGCGGCCTCGTGCGGCTCTGGGCGCCAGCCTGCCACTGATAACGCCTGGGATGGGAGCGATCCCCCGAGATATGCATATATCTGTCGCTCGAAGCGGTGAACTCTGCGACGAGCGACCGTATGAGCGCGGCACACTGGGCTATTGACACTGACGTATGACAGTGACAGTGACCTAGGGGAGGGCCGATGCGGTACGGACCTGCGGTGCGCCGCCGCAAGCTGGGCGCGGAGCTGCGCCGCCAGCGCGAACTGGCCGGTCTGACGAGCCTGGAGGCCGCGCGCGCGGTGGGCTGGCACCAGTCGAAGGTCAGCCGGATCGAGACGGGCGCCAGTGGCGTGAAACCGGCGGACGTGGCCCGGCTCCTGGATGCCTACGGGGTCACCGACACCGAACTGCGCGCGCTGCTGGGGGCGTTGTGCGGGGCGGGGTCGCCCGTGCCGGGCGAGGGAGCGGGAGCCCGGCGCGGCTGGTGGTACGCCTACCGCGACCGGCTGCCGCCCGCGTACCTGGACTTCATCAGCCTGGAGTCGGAGGCCTCGCGGTTAAGCACCCTGGAGACCACCGTGGTGCCCGGCCTGCTGCAGACGCCCGACTACGCCCGCGCCGTGACCCGGGCGGCGCTGGGCGACCCCGCTCCGGAGCAGGTCGAGGAGCTGGTGCGGGTGCGCATGGCGCGGCAGGCGGTGCTCCGGGGCGAGCGGCCGCTGGAGGTGTGCGCCGTGCTGGACGAGGCGGTACTGCGCCATGAGGTGGGCGGAGCGGAGGTCATGGCCGGGCAGCTGCGGCACCTGGTGGAGACGGGATCGCTGCGCCATGTGCGGCTGCACGTCCTGCCGTTCTCCGGTGGCGGCCATATCGGCATCACCGGGCCTTTTGTTATCTTCTCATTTCCGCGCATTGCTGATCTGGATGTGGTTGTTCTCGACCACTTGACGAGTAGCCTCTACCTGGAGCGGAAAGAAGACCTCCGGGCGTACGGCGCGGCCTTCACGACGCTGCGCGAACACGCACTCTCGCACGAGGACTCACTCGCATTCATCGCCGGGATCAACGACGGCGCGTAAGGAGGCACCATGTCCGCAATGCCTCGGTACGTACCCCACCGTTCCGCCCCTGCAGCCCTTGCCCCTTCCCTTTCCTTGTTCCTGCTCCGTGGCGCCGCCTGGCGGCGCAGCAGCTACAGCACCGGATACAACAACTGCGTCGAGACGGCCGGTCCGCTCCCGGGCCGTCTCCTCGCCGTGCGCGATTCCAAGAACACCGCCGGTCCCGCCCTGCTCTTCCGTTCCGCCTCGTGGACCTGCTTCGTCGAAGGGCTGCGCGCCGGTCTGCGCTAGGACCGCCGCGGGCTCACACGGCCGGCGCGGTCCGTACGATCGCGCCGGCCGCCGCCGCCACTTCCCCGTCCGACAGGTCCGCCCGCGCGGTCAGCCGCAGCCGCGAGACGCCGTCCGGCACGGACGGCGGCCGGAAGCAGCCGACCGCGAACCCGGCCTCCCGGCAGTCCGCCGCCCACCGCACCGCCGCCTCCGGCGAGGGCGCGCGCACGGACACCACCGCCGCGTCGGGCCGCACCGCCGTAAGGCCCGCCGCCACCACCCTGCCGTGCAGCTCGGCGGCGATCTCCCGGACCCGGGCCGCCCGCTGCGGCTCGCGGCGCAGCACCGTGAGGGCCGCCAGGGCGGCGCCGGCCGCCGCCGGGGCGAGGCCGGTGTCGAAGATGAACGTCCGGGCGTTGCTCACGAGGTGCCTGATCACGCGCGCCGGGCCGAGCACCGCTCCGCCCTGGCTGCCCAGCGACTTCGACAGCGTGACCGTGGCGACGACGTCCGGCGCGCCCGCGAGCCCCGCCGCGTGCACCGCGCCGCGGCCGCCCTCGCCCAGGACGCCGAGCCCGTGGGCGTCGTCGACCAGCAGCCCCGCGCCGTGCTCGCGGCACGCCCCGGCGAGTGCGACCAGCGGCGCCGCGTCGCCGTCGACGGAGAAGACGGAGTCGGTGACGGCCAGGGCGCGGCCGTCGTGCGCGGCCAGGGCCTTGCGGACGGCGGCCGGGTCGGCGTGCGGCACGATCGCCTTCTCGGCGCGGGCCAGCCGGCAGCCGTCGATCAGCGAGGCGTGGTTGCCCTCGTCGGAGACGAGCAGGGCCGGGCCTCCGGCGCCGCCGGGTCCGGCGAGCGCGGTGACGGCGGCGAGGTTGGCCGTGTAGCCGGAGGAGAAGACGAGCGCCGCCTCGAAGCCGCAGAAGGCGGCGAGCTCCGCCTCCAGCCGGGCGTGCAGCGCGGTGCTTCCGGTGACCAGGCGCGAGCCCGTCGCGCCCGCGCCCCACTCCCGGGCGGCCTCCGCCGCGGCCCCGGTGACCTCCGGGTGGCGGGTCAGGCCGAGGTAGTCGTTGCCCGCCAGGTCCACCAGGGGGGCGTCGGCGGGGCGCGGCCGCAGGGTCCGTACGAGACCGGCGGCCAGGCGCCGCTCGTGGTGCGCGTCGATCCAGCCGAAGGCGTCGTCCTGGGGCATGCGGCCGTCCTTCGCGGTCCGGGGCTGGGGGGCGGTTCCGCGGGCCGTTCTGTGGATCCCGGATAGAACCTCCCTAGAACGTAGCGGCCGTCACACCTGGTCAGGGTGTGGCAATACACACACATCAATCCGCGGGTGTTGTGTAATCCCTACCTTGGCCAGGGGTGCGGCCGTGAGCGAGGATCACCGCCATGGACCTGCTGAACACGCTGGTGGAGAAGGGGCTGCGGCGCGAGCTGCCGACCCGTGAAGAGGCGCTCGCCGTACTGGCGACCTCCGACGACGACGTGCTCGACGTGGTGGCCGCGGCCGGCAAGGTGCGCCGCAAGTGGTTCGGGCGCCGGGTGAAGCTCAACTACCTCGTCAACCTGAAGTCGGGGCTGTGCCCCGAGGACTGCTCGTACTGCTCGCAGCGGCTCGGCTCCGAGGCCGGGATCCTCAAGTACACCTGGCTCAAGCCGGAGGAGGCCTCCAAGGCCGCGGCGGCCGGTGTCGCCGGCGGCGCGAAGCGGGTCTGCCTGGTCGCCAGCGGGCGCGGGCCCACGGACCGGGACGTCGACCGGGTCTCGAAGACCATCGAGGCGATCAAGGAGCAGAACGAGGACGTCGAGGTGTGCGCGTGCCTCGGGCTGCTCTCCGCGGGACAGGCCGAGCGGCTGCGCGCCGCGGGCGCCGACGCGTACAACCACAACCTCAACACCTCCGAGGCCACCTACGGCGGCATCACCACCACCCACACCTACGCGGACCGCGTCGACACCGTGCAGCAGGCCCAGGCGGCGGGCCTGTCCGCCTGCTCCGGGCTGATCGCGGGCATGGGCGAGAGCGACGAGGACCTGGTGGACGTCGTCTTCTCGCTGCGCGCGCTCGACCCGGACTCGGTGCCCGTCAACTTCCTCATCCCGTTCGAGGGCACGCCGCTGGCCAAGGAGTGGAACCTCACCCCGCAGCGCTGCCTGCGCATCCTCGCCATGGTGCGGTTCGTCTGCCCGGACGTGGAGGTCCGGCTCGCGGGCGGGCGCGAGGTGCACCTGCGGTCCATGCAGCCGCTCGCCCTGCACCTGGCCAACTCGATCTTCCTCGGCGACTACCTGACCAGCGAGGGCCAGGAGGGCAAGGCCGACCTGGACATGATCGCGGACGCCGGGTTCGAGGTCGAGGGCGCGGGCACGACGACCCTGCCGGCGCACCGGGCGGACGCCGCCGCGGCCGCGGGCTGCGGCGGGGGCTCGTGCGGGCCCTGCGGGGACGGCGCCGCCGCCCCTGCGGCGGCCGGGGCCGAGGCCGTGACCGTGGGCGGGACCGAGGCCGCCGCCGGCCAGGACGCCGCCCGTACGGACCTGGTCGCCGTGCGGCGCCGGGGCGCGGGCACGGACCTGCCGCCGAATGCCTGAGCCGCTCACCCCCGGCGAGCTCCTCGCCCTCGACCGGCAGCACGTGTGGCACCCCTACGGCCCCATGCCGGGACGTCAGGAGCCGCTGCTCGTGGAATCCGCGTCGGGGGTGCGGCTGCGGCTCGCCCGGCCGGTCGACGGCGTGGCCGAGCTGATCGACGGGATGTCCTCGTGGTGGTCCGCCGTCCACGGCTACAACCACCCCGTCCTCAACGAGGCTGTGCAGGCGCAGCTGGGGCGGATGAGTCATGTGATGTTCGGCGGGCTCACCCACGAGCCCGCCGTGCGGCTCGCCGCCCGGCTCGTGGAGATCACCCCCGAGGGGCTGGAACACGTCTTCCTCGCCGACTCCGGCTCGGTGTCGGTCGAGGTGGCCGTCAAGATGTGCCTGCAGTACTGGCGCTCGGCCGGACGGCCGGAGAAGCGGCGGCTGATGACGTGGCGCGGCGGCTACCACGGCGACACGTGGCAGCCGATGGCCGTGTGCGATCCCGACGGCGGGATGCACGAACTGTGGTCCGGGGCGCTCCCGAAGCACGTCTTCGCGGACGCGCCGCCGGCCCTGTCCCGCGGCGCCGAGGCCGTGCGGGCGTACGCGGCGCACCTGCGCGAGACGCTCGCCGCCCACGCGCACGAGCTCGCGGCGGTCATCGTCGAACCGGTCGTGCAGGGTGCGGGCGGGATGCGCTTCCACGATCCGGCGCTCCTGCGGGTCCTGCGCGAAGCGTGCGACGAGCACGACGTGCTCCTCGTCTTCGACGAGATCGCTACCGGCTTCGGCCGTACGGGCCGGCTGTTCGCGGCCGAGCACGCCGGCGTCACGCCGGATGTGATGTGCCTCGGCAAGGCGCTCACCGGCGGCTATATGACGATGGCGGCGACGCTGTGCACGACGCGGGTCGCCGACGGCATCTCGCGGGGCGAGGTGCCGGTGCTGGCGCACGGGCCGACGTTCATGGGCAACCCGCTCGCGGCGGCGGTCGCGGGCGCCTCGATCGACCTCCTCCTCGGCCAGGACTGGCAGACGGAGGTCAAGCGGATCGAGACGGGCCTGCGGGACGGCCTCGCGGAGGCGGCCTCGCTGCCGGGCGTACGGGACGTGCGGGTGCTCGGCGCGATCGGCGTCGTCCAGCTCGACCACGAGGTGGACGTCGCGGCGGCGACGCGGGCGGCGGTCCGCGCGGGCGTCTGGCTGCGGCCGTTCCGCGACCTGCTGTACGTGATGCCGCCGTACGTAACGAACGACGAGGACCTGGCCCGGGTCTGCGGGGCGGTCTGCGACGCGGCGAGAGTCGCCTGAGGGCGGGGCGGTGGCGGGGCGCCGCCGCGTTTCCGGCGGCCCGGCCGGGGTCGTCCGGCACCGCCGGAGCGCGCCGTCTCGGCCGGGCGCCGCGGTGGCGGGCACAAGGTGTCGGTGCGTTCCCGGCGCCCCGGCCGGGGTCGTCCGGCACCGCCGGACCGCGCCGTCTCGGCCAGGCGCCGCTGCGGCGGATACCGGGTGCCGCCGCGTTCCCGGCGGCCCGGTCCGGGGTGTCCGGGACCGCCGGGCAGGACTCGGTCGATGACCAGAAGCAAGAGACAGAAAGGCTGAGGACACTCCATGCCCGTACTCGTCGTCACCGGCACCGGCACCGAGGTCGGCAAGACCGTCGTCACCGCGGCCCTCGCGGCGGCGGCGCGAGCCGCGAGCCGCACCGTTGCCGTGCTCAAGCCCGCGCAGACCGGTGTCGCCCCGGGCGAGCCCGGTGACGTCGCCGAGGTGCGGCGCCTCGCGGGGGGCGCGGTGACCGGGGAGGAGCTGGCCCGGTTCCCGGAGCCGCTCGCGCCGGGCACGGCCGCGGCCCGGGCGGGCCTCTCCCCCGTCCGCCCGCCGGAGATCGCGCAGGCGGCGGCCCGGCTCGCGGAGAGCCATGACCTGGTCCTCGTCGAGGGCGCGACCCTCGCGGACGCGGCCCGGCTGATCGCGGCCCCCGTCCTCCTCGTCGCGCAGGCCGGCCTCGGCACCCTCAACACGACCGCCCTGACCGCGGAGGCGCTGCGCGCGCGGGGCCTGCGCTGCCGGGGCGTGGTGATCGGCAGCTGGCCGGCCGCCCCGGACCTGGCGATGCGCTGCAACCTCGCCGACCTGCCGGAGGTGGCCGGCGCCCCGCTGCTGGGCGCGGTCCCGGAGGGGGCCGGGAGCCTCCCGCCGGAGGCCTTCCGCACGGCGGCCCCCACCTGGCTGGCGCCGGAGCTGGCCGGCACCTGGGACGCCGCCGGCTTCGCCGCGGCCCACCGCTGACCCCACCGGCCCCGGCCGTCCCACCGGACCCGCCCGCCCCAACTGCCGCGGCCGCAGCGGAGCTTGCGGCGCGCCGACGGTGCGGGCCGGTCCGGCCGGGGAACAATCGCGGTAGCCGTCGTCCCCGGAAAGGGGTGTGTGCCATGCCGCCGCTTCGGACCACCAGGTTGCCGCACGACGCCGTGCACCATCCGGTCTTCGCCCGCTTCTACGCGAAGGTGAGCCCGGTCATCGACGAGCGGGCCGGCATGGGCGCGCACCGGCGCGAGCTGCTGGCCGGGCTGTCGGGCCGGGTGATCGAGATCGGCGCGGGGAACGGCCTGAACTTCCCGTACTACCCGCCGACGGTCTCCGAGGTGGTGGCGATCGAGCCGGAGCGCGGCCTGCGCAGGATCGCGGTGGAGGCCGCGGTGCGGGCCGGCGTCCCGGTGGACGTGGTGCCGGGCGCGGCGGAGGCCCTGCCGGTCAAGAGCGAGGCGTTCGACGCGGCGGTGACGTCGCTGGTGCTGTGTTCCGTACGGGACGTGCGGCGCGCGCTGGCGGAGCTGCGGCGGGTGCTCAGGCCGGGCGGCGAGCTGCGGTTCTTCGAGCACGGCCGGGCGGAGGGCCGGGCGCTGTCCGCCGCGCAGCACGCGCTGGACCGGACGATCTGGCCGGTGCTGTTCGGCGGGTGCCACACGGCACGGGATCCGCTGGCGTCGATCGCGGCGGCGGGGTTCGAGCTCGGCCCGTACAGCCGGCTGCGGGTCCCGCAGAGCCGGGTGCCGACCCCGGCCTCCCCGTGCGTCCTGGGCGTGGCCAGACGGCCCGGCGTGCCCGGCCCGGCGGACGGTCCCCCGTAAGGCCCCGGTGATCGCGGCGCTCCGCCGGCAGAATCTGACAGAAGACGCCTTTTGCCGGTCCTTTACCATGGGTGGGCAGCTCCCGTACGACATGAAAGGTGTGAGCGTCCGCCCATGGGCGAGCCTCCCAGTAGCCCCAGCAGCCGACATCGCGCGGTCCGCGTCCCTTCGTCCGATCATGAGACGGAGGTGAACCGATGACCGAGGTAGTCCTGCTGGTGGTCGCCCTGCTGCTGACGCTGGCCTGCGCCGTCTTCGTCGCGGCGGAGTTCTCGCTCACCACGGTCGAGCGCGCCGACCTCGAGCGCGCCGCCGAGAACGGCGAGCGCGGCGCGGCGGGCGCGATCGAGGCCGTGCGCAGCCTCACCTTCCAGCTCTCCGGCGCCCAGCTCGGCATCACCGTCACCGGCCTGATCATCGGCATGATCTCCAAGCCGTCCCTCGCGGCGCTGCTTACGGGCCCGATGGAGGCGATCGGCCTCGGCGCCGCCGCGGCCTCCTCGACGGCCCTGGTGCTGGCGACGGTGGTGTCCACCGTCGTGCTGATGGTGGTCGGCGAGCTCGTCCCGAAGAACTGGGCGATCTCCCGCCCGCTGCCGGTCGCCAAGCGGGTCGCGGGCCCGCAGCGCGCGTTCTCCGCGGCCTTCCGCCCGCTGATCCGGCACCTGAACAACACCGCGAACCGCACCCTGCACCGCATGGGCCTGGAGCCCGCCGAGGAGCTGGCCTCCGCGCGCGGCCCGCAGGAGCTGGCCGCGCTCGCCCGCCACTCCGCCAAGGAGGGCACCCTGGAGGCCGACGCCGCCGAGCTGTTCGTACGGACGCTGAGCCTCGCCGACCTGACGGCGGAGAACGTGATGACGCCCCGCGTCCAGGTCATCGCCCTGGACGCCCAGGCCACCGCGGAGGACGTCGCCAACGCCACCCGCGCGACCGGCCTGTCCCGCTTCCCCGTCTACCGCAACAGCCTGGACACGGTCATCGGCATCGCCCACATCAAGGACGTGCTGGCCATACCCGCCGACCGCCGCCACCGCCACCCGGTGACCGCGATCCTGCGCGAGCCCCTGCTCGTGCCCGAGTCGCTGACCGTGGACCGGCTCCTGGACCGGCTGTCGGGCAAGCGCACGATCGCCGTCGTCATCGACGAGTACGGCGGCACCGCCGGCGTCGTCACCCTGGAGGACATCGTGGAGGAGGTCGTCGGCGAGGTCCGCGACGAGCACGACCCCCGCGAGGTGCCCGACCTCGCGCCCGCCGGCACCGACCCCGAGGGCCGCCCGCTCTACGACGCGGACGGCGCCGCCCGCACCGACCAGCTGGAGATCATCGGCCTGCGCGCCCCGGACGGCCCCTACGAGACCCTGGCCGGTCTCGTGGCCACCGAGCTCGGCCGGATCCCGGGACGGGGCGACACCGTGGAGGTCGCGGGCTGGCGCGTCGACGTCGTCGACGCGACCGGTCACCGCGCGGCCCGCGTCCGCCTGACCGGCCCGCCCACCGCCGGCACCGGTGCCGGGATGTCCGGGGAGGCCGGCCGATGACCTTCGTCCAGTTGCTGATCGGCCTGGCGACCCTCGTCGTCAACGCCTTCTTCGTGGGCGCGGAGTTCGCCCTCATCTCGGTGCGCCGCAGCCAGATCGAGCCGTACGCCGACCGGGGCGACCGGCGCGCCCGCAGCGTCCTGTGGGGCCTGCGGCACATCTCGGCGCTGATGGCCGCGGCCCAGCTCGGCATCACGCTGTGCACGCTGGTGCTGGGCGTGGTCGCCGAGCCCGCCATCGCCCACCTGCTGGAGCCCCTCTTCGACGTGCTCGGGGTGCCGCACGGGCTGGTCCACCCCGTCTCGTTCGTGATCGCGCTGGGCGCGGCGACGTACCTGCACATGCTCTTCGGCGAGATGGTGCCGAAGAACATCGCGCTGGCCGAGCCGGTGCGCAGCGCCCTGCTGCTCGGGCCGCCGCTGGTGGCCCTGGCGCGGACGCTGCGCCCGTTCGTCTTCGCCATCAACGCCTTCGCGAACGGCCTGCTGAAGCTGTTGCGGGTGGAGCCGAAGGACGAGGTGGCGGCCACGTACTCCGACGACCAGCTCGCGCGGATCGTCGCCGACTCCAGCGCGGCCGGCCTGCTCGACTCGCGGGCCACGGAGCGGCTGCGGGACGCCCTGGTGCTGGGCAAGCGCCCGGTGCAGGACGTGGTCACGCCCGTCGAGCGGGTGGTCTCGGCGCCGCTGGGCGTCACGCCCGAGGAGCTGGAGCGGCTGTCGGCCGAGTCCGGGTTCTCGCGGTTCCCGGTGGTGGACGCGGCGGGCCGGATCCTGGGCTACCTGCACGTGAAGGACGCCCTGGACGCCCGGCCGCGGGACTTCCCCTTCCCGCTGCAGCGGATGCGCCGGATCGCGACGGTCCCGGCGACGACGCCGCTGGACGACGTCATCACGACGATGCGCGGCACGGGCACCCACCTCGCCGCGGTGATCGGCGAGGACAGCAAGCTGGCCGGACTGGTCACGCTGGAGGACCTGCTCCGGGAGCTGGTGGGGCGGCCGGCGCAGTGAGCGACGGCCCGGCCGGGCGCGGCGCACGACAGGAGTAGGATCACCCGCGCCATGCAGATGAATGCCACGTACACCAGTTTTGTCGCGGTCGGGGACTCCTTCACCGAGGGCATGTCCGACGGGCTGCCCGACGGCTCCTACCGGGGCTGGGCCGACCTCCTCGCCGCGCGGCTGGCGGCCCGCAGCCCCGGCTTCCGCTACGCGAACCTCGCCGTGCGGGGCAAGCTGATCGGCCAGATCGCGGACGAGCAGTCCGCACCGGCCGCCGCGCTGGGAGCGGACCTGGTGACGCTGGTCGGCGGCCTGAACGACGTGCTGCGGCCCAAGTGCGACGTGGACGCGGTGTGCGCCCGGCTGGCCGAGGCCGCCGACCGGCTCGCGCCGAGCTGCAAGCAGCTCGTGCTGATGCGCAGCCCCGGCCGGCGCGGGCCGGTCCTGGAGCGGTTCCGCCCCCGCATGGAGCAGCTGTTCTCCTTCATCGACGAGCTGGCGGAGCGGCACGGCGCGGTGGTCGTGGACCTCTTCGGCGCCGAGGTGCTGGGAGACGCGCGGCTGTGGGCCGACGACCGCCTGCACCTGAACGCCGAAGGGCACCGGCGGGTGGCCGAGGCGGTGTGGCAGGCGCTCGGCCACGAGGCGGAGGACGACTGGCGCGCGCCCCTGCCGCCGGCCGTCCGCGCCGGCTGGGCGGCGCGCCGCGCCGCCGACGTCCGCTTCACGCGCGAGCACCTCGTGCCCTGGATCGGGCGCCGCCTGACGGGCCGCTCCTCCGGCGACGGCCGGGCGGGCGCGCACTTCAGCGCCGACGAGGGCAGCGCGTTCTGGGTGACGCCGCCGGCCGGCGGGGCCGGCAGCGGCGACGTCACGGGCTGGCTGCGGGCGCAGCCCTAGGCTCAGCTCTCCAGCAGCCTGTGCAGCGCTGCCTTGAAGGCGCCGGTGAAGGCGTCGCGCGTCCCGGGGGCCACGAGGTCCAGGGACAGGTACGGGTTGAGGTCCTCCAGCTCGACCAGCAGGAGAGCGCCCTCGGGGGTGCGGCAGGCGTCCACGCGCTGGATGCCGTGCGCGATGCCGTTCCAGTCGACGAAGCGCTGCGCGAAGACCAGGTCGTCCGCGGTGGGCTCGTACGGCACGAGCTCCCAGCGGCGGGCGGGGTCGGGGGCGTGCAGGGCGTACTGGAAGGCGTCGTCGACGAAGTAGAACGACACCTCGTAGCGGAAGCGGATCCGCGGCTGGATCAGAACGCCGTCGGAGGGGCCGAAGGAGAGGTCCGCGAGTTCCTCTCGCGGGACGAAGCGCAGGCCTATGGAGTCCGCGCCGAGCCGGGGCTTGACCACGTACTCGTCGGCGGCGGGCAGCAGGCCGGTGTCCGCGGCGCGGTCGACGGTGGGGATGACGGGGTACCCGGCGGCGGTCAGGTCCAGCAGGTACTGCTTGCCGGCCATGTCGGCCTTGCCGGTCAGCTGGTTGTACACGCGCACGCCGCCCTCGGCCGCGCGGCGGGCGAAGTCGTCGTAGGCGGCCTGGTAGTGCAGCACGGGCCCGCTGTTGCGGACCACGACGGCGTCGAAGGCGTCCATGAGCGCGGCGGCGTCGAGCGGGTGGCACAGGGCGACGTCGAAGTCCTCCCGCAGCCGGGAGGACAGGAAGATGTCCTCGTCGCAGTATCTGCGCCCGCGCGCCGGGTAGGCGAGGTCGGTGACGTAGAGGACGCGGGGCTGGGCGGGCGGCATGGCTCTCCTGACACGGTGGCTGCCCGGCGGCCCCATTGACGGCCCACGGGCTGTCCGGTCGATGATATCCGTGCAGGTCAGACGGAGATCGTCCGGTGTTCCCGAGCGAAGGAGAAACGGCGTGCCTGTCGACGGAAAGGCCCATGTACGGATCGCCCGCCCGTCCCGCGACCTCGCGGCGGCGGAGCGGTTCTGGACCGGGGGGCTCGGCCTCTCGGTCGTCTACCGGCACGAGGCCGCCCCGGACGCTCCGCCCCGGGAGGACCACTCGCTGCTGATGCTGGGCTGGCCGGAGGCGGGCTGGCACCTAGAACTGGTCGTCTCCGAGGGCGAGTTCGTCGCGCCCGTGCCCACCGTGGAGGATCTCCTCGTCATCTACGTGGCCGAGGAGATCCCGCAGGATCTCATCGACCGGCTGGAGGCGCACGGCGGCAAGCGCGTCGAGGCCCACAACCCCTACTGGGACCGGTGGGGCGTCACGATCGAGGACCCCGACGGCTACCGCCTGGTGCTGTCCACGCGCGACTGGTCCAACGCGCAGGGTCCGTACGGCGGATCACCGGCCGGGGCCTGACCATTCCGCCGGACCCTCGCCGCCGGCGTTCAGCGCGTGGCGTCGAGGATGACTCTCGCGACGAGCGCCGGATCGTCGTTCATGGGCACGTGCCCGCAGCCGGGCAGCCGGACCAGGCGCGCGCCGGGGATCACCTGCTTGGCGCGGACGCCCTGGCGGCGCAGCAGCAGCCGGTCGCGCGTGCCCCACGCGACGGTGACGGGGACGTCCACTATGTCGTGCGTGAACAGGACGCCCCGGCCGGCCGTCAGCGTGGGCGTGAAGCCGGTCGCCTCGCGCAGCGCCCGCGTCTCGGCCATCACGGCGTCGGGCGAACGACGCCCCGGGCGGGCGTATATGGAGCCGGCCAGCGCCGCGCGCCCGGCGGCCGTGCGGGCCAGCCGGGCGACGGCCTGCGGGGGCAGCGTCTCGGCGCCGCGCCGCATCGCGCGCAGCACGGTGAACGCGTAGCGGCGCTCAGCCTCGGTCCAGAAGCCCGCGGGCGAGAGCGCGGTCACGGACCGCACGAGCTTCTCGTGGGCGAGCTGCAGGGCCAGCAGCCCGCCCAGGGAGTTGCCCACGACGTGCGGCCGGTCCAGGCCCAGGGCCTCGAACAGCGCCCGCAGGACGGGGACCACGCCGCGCAGGTCGTAGGCGACGCCGTCCGGCAGGGCGGGCGAATTGCCGAAGCCGGGCAGGTCGACGGCGATGACGTCGCGCTCCGCGGCGAGGATGCCCGCGACCGGGTCCCACGCCTGCAGGTGGTGGCCGATGCCGTGCAGGAGCACCAGTGGCTCCCCGCCGCCGAGCCGTTCGTAGGACACCTGCGCCGTCCGCCGTCCGGCGGGGGTGTCAATGGGGAAGACGACCGTGTCGGCCATGGTGGCTCCTCGTCATCCTGGGGTGACCGGTGAGGTATTGAGACAGGATGTCAGTAAGAGTTACCGCAGGGTAGACCCCGTGCGGGTCCCGTACGAGCCCGGTGGCCGCTTGCGCCGAGAGGGACTTCACATGGACATCCCCCGCCCCGTCCGCTGGGATGGACCGGTGACCGCACCTGACGCCGACGCCGACACCTTCGAGGAACACCGCTCCGTCCTGACGGGGGTGGCCTACCGCATGCTCGGCCGCGTCACCGACGCCGAGGACGTCGTCCAGGAGGCCTGGCTGCGCTGGTCCGCCGCCGGCCGCGAGGAGGTGCGCGACCCGCGCGGCTACCTCGTCCGCGTCACGACCCGGCTGGCCCTCGACCGGCTGCGCCAGGTGCAGGCGCGGCGCGAGGCGTACGTGGGCCCCTGGCTGCCGGAGCCGATCGCCACCGACTACGGCCCGGCCGTCCCCGACACCGCCGAGCGGGCGGTGCTGGCGGACTCGGTCTCGCTCGCCGTGCTCGTGGTCCTGGAGTCCCTGTCGCCGCTGGAGCGGGCGGTGTTCGTCCTGCGGGAGGCGTTCGGCTTCCCCTTCGGCGAGATCGCCGTCACCCTCGACCGCTCGGAGGCGTCCGTGCGGCAGCTCGCGAGCCGGGCCCGCCGCCACGTCGACGAGCGCAGGCCGCGGTTCACCGTGGACCCGGCCGAGCAGCGCGACCTCACCGAGAGGTTCCTCGCGGCGGCCACGGGCGGCAGCCTCGGGAACCTGCTGGAGCTGCTCGCGCCCGACGTGCGGCTCGTCGGCGACAGCGGCGGCAAGGCCAAGGCCCCGCTGCGCGTCATCGAGACCGCGGACAAGGTCGGGTGCTTCCTGTACGCGGTGGCGCAGATCCCCCTGCCGGACCCGGACTTCCGGTTCATGGAGATCAACGGCAGGCCCGGCCTCCTCGTGCTGTCCGCGGGCCGCCCGGACAGCGCCGTCAGCCTGGAAGTGGCGGACGGCCGGATCTCGGCGGTCTACCTGGTGCGCAACCCCGACAAGCTCGGCTGCCTGACGGGATAGCGGTCGCCTACAGCCCTCCGCCCACCCGCAGCACCGCCCCGGTCGTGTACGACGCTTCGGGCGACAGCAGCCACGCCACCGCCTCCGCGACCTCCTCCGGCCGGCCGGCGCGGCCCATGGGCACGACGGCGGCCTTGCGCACCGGCCGCTCCGGGTCGCCCATGGCCGCGTGGATGTCCGTGGCGATCAGGCCGGGCTGCACGCAGTTGACGCGGATGCCCTCCTCGGCGAGCTCCTTGGACAGCCCCACGGTCATCGCGTCCACAGCCGCCTTGCTGGCCGCGTAGTGCACGTACTCGCCGGGGCTGCCGAGGGTGGCCGCGCACGAGGAGATGTTCACGATCGCACCGCCGCGGCCGCCGTGCCGGGCGGACATCTCCAGGGCCGCGCGGCGGGCGCATATCAGAGCGCCCGTCACGTTCACGTCGACGACGCGGCGCATCCGCTCCACCGGCGTCTCCGTGAACCGGCCGAGCAGGCCCGTGACGCCGGCGTTGTTGACCAGGCCCGTCACCGGCCCCAGCTCCGCGCGCACCGTGTCGAAGAGGGCGTCCACCTGGTCCTCCGCGCTGGTGTCCGCCTGAACGGCCACGCAGCGGACGCCTTCGGCCCGTACCGCTTCCGCCGTCGCCTCCGCCGCCTCCCGCGCGCGTTCGTAGCCGATGGCCACGCTGTGGCCCGCGCGCGCCAGCCGCACCGCGACCGCCGCGCCGATCCCCCGGCCGCCACCCGTGACCACCGTGACCTGATCCATGACGCCCCGTCCCCCCTGGGCCTTCGCCCGCTGTCGTCCACTGTCTTCCGCCCGTACGGTAATCGGGGCATTGGTCTTGACCAAGTCGGGGCACCGTCCTATGGTCGCCATACTGCAACAACCTTTAATAAAGAAGCGCGCAAAATGCTTTGCGGAGGAACAGGGTGGGGACCACGCAGCTCGATACGGTGCCGGAGCCGAAGTACTGGCACCTGAAGACCGTGCTCAGCGAGGCGCTCGACTCCGAGTTCGCGGTGGGTGAGATCCTGCCGAACGAGCGGGAGCTCGCCGCGCGGTTCGGCGTCGCACGCGCCACGCTCCGGCAGGCGCTCGAACAACTGGAGCTCGAAGGGCGGCTGCAGCGCCGCCGCGGCGTCGGCACGACCGTCGCCCCGCCGCGCGTGGGCGTGGCCGTCGGCGACGCCGAGCAGGCCTGGCCCGGCACCTCCGCGGACTCCTGGCAGGCCGTCGGCTGCCTGGAGGAGGCCCCGCCCGCGGCCGTCGCCCGCCTGCTGGGCACGCCCGCCGACCGGCCGGTGCACGTCGTCCGCCGGATCCGCCGGACGCACGGCCAGCCTGTGGCCGCGGAGCTGCTCTACGTCCCGGGGCACTCCGTCCCGGGCCTCGCCGCGATCGACACCGCGCCGGGCGCCGCCCGCGCCCGGACGGTCCTGCGCGAGCTGCAGCGCCTCACGCTGGAGGGGCAGGACCGCGCGGTGGAGCTGGGCTCGGCCCGCGCCGAGGACGCCAAGCAGCTCGACCGGCTGCCCGGCGCGCCCGTCCTCCTCGTCACCACGCGCTACTTCGCCGAAGGCGCCACGGCGGCGGTGGCCGTCGCGACGTACCGCGCGGACACGTGCCGGCTCACCTTCGGCGAGACGGGGGTACAGCTCCTCGCCGCGGGCTGACCGGTTGCCTCCGGCGGTTTTCTGCCGGGCGTACGACTCCGCTGCGCGAGAATTCCGCCGGACCCTCGCCGCGGTGGCTTGCCGCCGTTGCGGCGGGCGTTTGTGGCGGACGCGCCCGAGTCGCCCGTGCCGGACGTACCGTCGCGGTGGTCTCGTATGCCGCCGGACCCTCGCCGCGGTGGCTTGCCGCCGTTGCGGCGGGCCTGTGTCCCGGGCGCGCCCGGGCCTCGACGCCGACTGAGCCGTCCGTGCCGGACGTACCGTACCGCCACGGTGAGCTCGCATTCCGCCGGACTCACGCCGCGGTGGCTCAGCGCCGTTGCGGCGGGCATGTCGACGTGCCGTCACGGTGGTCTCGTATGCCGCCGGACCCACGCCGCGGTGGCCTATCGCCGTTGCGGCGGGCCTGTGTTCCGGGCGCGCCCGGGCCTGACGCCGGCTGAGCCGCCCGTGCCGGGCGTACCGTCACGGTGAGCTCGCATTCCGCCGGACCCTCGCCGCGGGCACGCGTTCCGGGCCGTTTTCGGTCAGCGGCGTGCCGTTACCGTGCTTTCTACCGCGAACAGCTGTTTCTCCACGTGGTCCAAAGCCAAGCGCAGCGCCCCCGTGGCCACTGCCGCCTCGCCCAGCATTGACTGGACCACCTGCGGGGGGCGGAGGCAGTAGCGGGACAGTTCCGTCCGCAGCGGCTCCAGGACGCCGTCGAGTCCCGCCGCCCAGCCCCCGACCACGACCAGTTCCGGGTCCAGGGCCAGCACCAGCGCGGCCACGTCGTGCACCAGCCTGCGCATGAAGCGCTCCACGGCCTCCGCGGCCCGCTCGTCGCCCTCGCGCGCCAGCGCGAAGACCCGCGCCACTTGTGCCTCGTCCAGCGGGTGCAGCGGCTCGCCCGTCGTGGACAGCACCTCTTCGGGCGTGGCCTCCCGGCCGAGCAGGTGCAGGGCGCCGATCTCGCCGGCGGCGCCTCCGAAGCCCCGGTGCAGCCGCCCGCCGATCAGCGAGCCGGCCCCGGGGCTGAGGCCCGCCAGGACGAACACGACGTCGTCGGAGCCGGTGGCCGCCCCCTTCCAGTGCTCGGCGACGGCGGCGGCGTTCGCGTCGTTCTCCACGAGGACCGGGCAGCGGAACGAGCGGCGCAGCCGCTCCCCCAGCGGCAGCCCCGTCCAGCCGGGGAGCGCCGTGCCGAGGCGGACCGTGCCGTCGGCCTCGACGATGCCGGGGGTGGCCACACCGACCGCGCGCAGCCCGCTGCGCGGCACGCCCGAGCGCGCCAGCAGGTCGGCGACGGCGTCCCGTACGCGGTCCAGCCGCTCGTCGGCCGGGGCCGTCTCGGCGACCTCCACGGATGCCGAGCCCGTGACGCGGCCGCTCAGATCGGCCATCAGGGCGGCGATCCGGTGCGGCCCGATCTCGACGCCGAGCAGGTGGCCCGCCTCGACGCGGAAGCGGAAGCGGCGCGCGGGCCGGCCCTGGCGGCGCGCCTCGCCCTCCTCGGCGGGCGCCTCCACCACCAGGCCGGACTCCATCAGGCCCTCGACGACGCCTTCCACGGTCGGCCGCGACAGGCCGGTGACCTTGACCAGGTCCGTGAGGGTGGGCGCGGCGGCGAGCGGGGACGCCGGGGAGGCAGCCGTGCGGAGCGCGTGCAGCACCACGGCCGAGTTGATCCGCCGCAGCAGGGACGGGTCCCCGCCGGTGAGCCGCCCCAACGTCGCCGCCTCCTCGCGTTTACGCGTCCTTTGCCTACTGGCCGGATCGTATCGGGTGCGATGGCCCGCGGCGAGCCTCGGGACTCACCCGGGCGTCACGAACCCCGACTCGTAGGCGGCGATGACGGCCTGCGTGCGGTCCCGCGCGCCGAGCTTGGCCAGCACCGCGCTGACGTGCGTCTTCACGGTCTCGGAGCCGAGCGTCAGGGTCCGGGCGATCTCCGCGTTGGACAGGCCGCGGGCCATGTGGCGCAGCACCTCGGCCTCGCGGGCGGTCAGGGCCGCCCGTTCCATGGCCGCCCGGGCCCGCTCGTTGCCGCGGCCGGCGGCGAGCCGCCGCAGCGCGGCGGGGAACAGCAGCGAGTCACCGGCGGCGACCGTGCGGACCGCCTGGACGATCTCGGCGGGCGCGGAGCGCTTGAGGAGGAAGCCGTCGGCGCCCGCGCGCAGCGCGTCGTAGACGTACTCGTCGTTCTCGAAGGTGGTCACGACCACGATCTTGGGCGGGCGGTCCACCGCGCGCAGGACGGCGCGCGTCGCCTCGATGCCGTCGAGCAGCGGCATCCGCACGTCCATCGCGACGACGTCCGGCCGCAGCTGACGCACCATCGGGACCACGGCCGCGCCGTCCGCGGCCTCGCCCGCGACCTCGATGCCGGGCTGTGCTTCGAGGATGGCGCGCAGACCCGCGCGGACCAGGGGTTCGTCGTCGACGAGCAGAACAGATATCGGCACGGCCTCACCCTAGGTGAACGCTTTCGAGCGGGAGCACCGCCCGCACCCGCCACGTTCCCTCGTGCACGCCCGTCTCGGCGTGGCCGCCGAGGAGCGCCGCGCGCTCGCGGATGCCCCGCAGCCCGCTGCCGCCGCCGCTGACGGCGCTGACCGCGCTTCCCCCGGCCCCGGGAAGGGGGTTGCGGATGTCCAGCTCCAGGGCGTCCGCACGGACCGCTATGCGCAGCGAGACCGGCACGGGGCCGGCGTGCCGCACCACGTTGGTGAGCGCCTCCTGGGCGATGCGGTAGCCCTCGCGGGACACCGGGCCCGGCACGGCCTCCAGCGGCCCGCTGACCTCGGCGGTCACCTCGGCGCCGGAGCCGCGGGCGGCGGTGAGCAGCCGCTCGACGTCCGTCAGGGCGGGGCGT
Source organism: Streptomyces sp. URMC 127 (assembly GCF_051386535.1). Taxonomy (NCBI): domain Bacteria; kingdom Bacillati; phylum Actinomycetota; class Actinomycetes; order Kitasatosporales; family Streptomycetaceae; genus Streptomyces; species Streptomyces sp. URMC 127. The sequence continues at coordinate 51,780 of NZ_JBPQTW010000003.1, read as the reverse complement.
CCCGCGGCCGGCCCGGGAGCGTCCTCGCGCAGGACCGCGAGGACGCGCTCCAGGTCCTCCAGCGCGTGCCGGCCCGTCTCCTCGATGGCGGCCAGGGCCTGTTCGGTGAAGGCCGGCGAGCCCGCCGCGCGCGCCGCGCCCGCCTGCACCACGGCGACCGTCAGCGCGTGCCCGACGGAGTCGTGCAGTTCGCGGGCGAGCCGGTTGTGCTCCAGCAGCCGCTCCGTGCGCTCTTCCAGCGCGGCCAACCGCTCGGCCGCGGAGGGGCCGAGGAGAGCCCGCGCGGCGCGCGCCAGCGCCTCGCCCGTGGCCACGACGAAGGCGAGGAACAGCACGGGCACCAGCAGGCCCGTGGCCGCGTACGACCAGGGGCCCGCCCCGGGGACCGGCAGCGGCGTGCGCACCGGGCCCCCGCCGAGGGCACCGCCGAGCAGCTCGACCGTGAGCACCGGGGCGTGGACCGAGAGGAACGCGGTCACCACGCCCGCCTCGTACCGCACGATCAGCCACAGCGCCGTGCGCCGGCGGTCCGCCCAGGAGGCCGAGCGGGCGGGGGTGAAGTCCGGCTCCGGGCCGTTCCGCCCTGCCGGGAACAGCAGCAGCTGCGCCTGCACGCCCTCCGCGAGCCGCACCCCCGGGACCAGCGCGGCCGCCGCCAGGAACGGCAGCGGTGCCACGAGCAGCCAGGCGCCGGCCGGGCTGCTGATGTTGCCAAGCCCGGGCGACACGAAGGCGAACACGGTGGCGAGGACCGCCGCCATCACGAGGTGCAGCCAGCGGGTGTACGTGACCGCGCGGGTCACCGGGCGCAGGGAGACGATCATGGTCGTCATCCTTCCAGCGCCCCGCGGAGGCGGGCCTCCCCCGCGCGGGGGAGACGTTCCCCGCGCGAGGGGGAAGCGCGGCCCCCGGCCCGGAGGCGAGCGTTGAGCCATGACCTTGATCGAGATCCGCGAACTCACCAAGCGGTACGGCCCGGTGTGCGCCCTGGACGGGCTCACCGTGACCGTCCGGCCCGGCCGGGTGACCGGCTTCCTGGGCCCCAACGGCGCCGGCAAGTCCACGACGATGCGCGTCCTCCTCGGGCTCGACCGGCCCACCTCCGGGTCGGCGCTCGTCGGCGGCAGCCCGTACGCCTCGTTCGCCGAGCCGCTGCGGCACGTCGGCGCGCTGCTGGACGCCTCGGCCGCCCACCCGGCCCGGACCGCCCGCGACCACCTGCTCGCCCTCGCGCTCAGCAACCGCATCCCCGCCCGCCGCGTCGGGGAGGTGCTGGAGGAGACGGGGCTCGCGGCCGCGGCCCGGCGGCGCGTGCGCACCTTCTCCCTCGGCATGCGGCAGCGGCTCGGCCTGGCCGCGGCGCTGCTCGGCGATCCGCCCGTGCTGCTGCTGGACGAGCCCGCCAACGGCCTCGACCCGGAGGGCATCCTCCAGCTGCGCCGGCTGACCCGGCGCCTGGCCGCGGAGGGGCGGACCGTCCTGCTCTCCAGCCACCTCATGAGCGAGATGGCGCAGACCGCCGATCACCTCGTCGTCCTGGGCCGGGGCAGGCTGCTGGCCGACGCTCCCCTGGACGAGTTCGTCGGGAAGAGCGCCTCGCTGGAGGAGGCCTACTTCGCCCTGACCGCCGGCTCCGCCGAGTTCACGCACCAGGAAGGCACGCTCCGATGACCGCCCTCGCCCCCGTCGTCCGCTCCGAGTGGGTGAAGATCCGTTCCGTGCGGTCCCTGCTCGTGGCCCTCTTCGCCGCCTTCGTCTGCACGGTCGGCGTCACCGTGCTCGTCCACGCCATGGTCGGCAAGGCCGAGGCCGACAACGCGGACTTCGAGCCCGTCTACGGCTCCTACTTCGGCCTGAACTTCGGGCACATCGCCGCCGTGTGCTTCGGCGTGATGGCGGTCGCCGGGGAGTACGCGGGGGGCGGGATCAGGCTCTCGCTCGGCGCCGTGCCCCGCCGCGGCCTGTTCTTCGGCGGCAAGCTGCTCGTGGTGGGCGCCGCGGCGCTGCCGGTGGGCCTGGCGACCGGCTTCGGCTGCTTCCTGGGCGCGCAGGCCCTCCTCGGCGAGTACGGGGTGGGGCTGGGGGCGCCCGGCGCGCTGCGGTCGGCGATCGGCTGCGGCCTCTACCTGACGCTGCTCACCGTCTTCTCGGCGGGCGTGGCGGCGGTGCTGCGCAGCCAGGTGGGCGCGCTGTCCGTGCTCACGCCCGTGGTCTTCCTGATCTCGCCCGTCTTCGCGGGGGTGCCGGGCGTCGGGAAGGCGGTGGCCTTCCTCCCGGACCGGGCCGGCCAGCAGATCCTGCACCCGGTCCCGGAGGGACCGCTGGGCGCCTGGTCCGGGATGGGCGTGATGGCCCTGTGGGCGGCGCTGGCCGCCGCGGCGGGCTGGTGGTCCCTGCACCGGCGCGACGCGTGATCCCCCTCCGGGGAGGGCGGCCGCCACGAGCCGGGGCGCCGGCAACGGCCGCTCGGCCTGACTCCGCCGCAGCGAACCCCAGCCACCACGGTGCAGTCCCGGCGGTGCCGGACTGCACCGGGCCGCGCTCAGGCCGGCTCGCCGTCGGCGGCCGCCCTCAGCCGCGCGAACTCCTCGGCCATCTTCGGCAGGGGCCAGTGGGCGTTGAGCCCGCTGGGGTTGGGCAGCACCCAGATGCGGGTGGCGCCTATCGTCCGCTCCTGCGGGCCCACCTGCGCGTGCTTGTCGCCGAAGGCGACGCGGTAGGCGGTCACGCCGGCGACGGCCAGCCAGCGCGGCTTCAGCAGCGCCACCTTCTCCGTGAGGATGCGGCCGCCCTCGGCGTACTCGACGGGGCTCAGCTCGTCCGCCCGCGCCGAGGCCCGGGCGACGACGTTGGTGATGCCCAGCCCGCAGCGGAGCAGTTCCTCCTGCTCTGCCGGGGCGAGCCGCCGCGGCGTGAAGCCGGAGGCGTGCAGGACGGGCCAGAAGCGGTTGCCCGGGCGGGCGAAGTGGTGGCCGGTGGCCGCCGACATCAGGCCCGGGTTGATGCCGCAGAAGAGGACCCTGAGGCCGTCCGCGACCACGTCCGGCACGAGGCGGTCGCGGGCGGCCTCCAGCTGCTCCGGCGTCAGAGGATCGCCCCCGGCGCGTACGCGGCGGCCTCCGGGTGGCGCTTGGCGATCTCCTCGATGCGGGAGACCACGAGGGCGGCCTGATCGGCGGCGGCACCGGTGAAGGACAGCTTGTCGGCCATGAGGGCATCGAGGCCGGCCCGGTCCAGCGGGATCCGCTCGTCGGCGGCGAGCTTGTCGAGGAGCTCGTTGCGCTCGGCGCCCTGCTCGCGCATGGCGAGCGCGGAGGCCACCGCGTGCTCCTTGATCGCCTCGTGGGCGACCTCGCGCCCGACGCCGGCGCGCACGGCCGCCATCAGCACCTTGGTGGTGGCGAGGAAGGGGAGGTAGCGGTCCAGCTCACGGGCGACGACGGCCGGGAAGGCGCCGAACTCGTCGAGCACCGTGAGGAAGGTCTCCATGAGGCCGTCGAGCGCGAAGAACGCGTCCGGCAGGGCCACGCGGCGCACGACGGAGCAGGAGACGTCGCCCTCGTTCCACTGGTCGCCCGCGAGCTCGCCGGCCATGGAGGCGTAGCCGCGCAGGATGACCATGAGGCCGTTGACGCGCTCGCAGGAGCGGGTGTTCATCTTGTGCGGCATCGCGGAGGAGCCGACCTGGCCGGGCTTGAAGCCCTCGGTGACCAGCTCGTGGCCGGCCATCAGGCGGATGGTCTTGGCGAGCGAGGACGGCGCCGCGGCCAGCTGCACCAGGGAGGTGACGACCTCGTAGTCGAGGGAGCGCGGGTAGACCTGGCCGACGGAGGTGAAGGCCTGGGCGAAGCCGAGGTGGTGGGCGATGCGCCGCTCCAGCTCGTCGAGCTTGGCGGCGTCGCCGCCGAGCAGGTCCAGCATGTCCTGGGCGGTGCCGACGGGGCCCTTGATGCCGCGCAGCGGATAGCGGCCGAGGAGCTCCTCCAGGCGGGCGAAGGCGACGAGGAGCTCGTCCGCGCCGGTCGCGAAGCGCTTGCCGAGGGTGGTGGCCTGGGCGGCGACGTTGTGCGAGCGGCCGGCCATGACGAGCTCGGCGTGCTCCGCGGCCAGCTTGCCGAGGCGGGCGAGGACGGCGACGGACCGGTCCCGCACGAGCTCCAGGGACAGCCGGATCTGCAGCTGCTCGACGTTCTCCGTCAGGTCGCGGGACGTCATGCCCTTGTGGATGTGCTCGTGGCCGGCGAGGGCGTTGAACTCCTCGATGCGGGCCTTCACGTCATGGCGGGTGACCTTCTCGCGCTCGGCGATCGAGGCGAGGTCGACCTGCTCCAGCACCCGCTCGTAGTCGGCGAGGGCGGCGTCCGGCACCTCGATCCCCAGGTCCTTCTGGGCGCGCAGGACGGCGAGCCACAGCCGCCGCTCCAGCGTCACCTTGTACTCGGGGGACCACAGGACGGCCAGCTCGGCGGAGGCGTAGCGGCCGGCCAGGACATTGGGGATGCGGGGCTTCACAGACACGCTGCCGAGTCTACTGTCGGTTGCTGCAGACTCCGGCACGGGGCTCGTTCGTAGCTTGCTACGAGCTACGGCGCCGCCTTCAGGGTGTACTCACAGCCCCTGGCCGAGGCGCCTCCCCCGCCCGCCGCGACCCGCTTCCCGTCGACCTTGATCACGCAGGGCGGCGTGGCGAACTTGTCGTCGTGCTCGGGGCCGGTCCCGTGGAGGGAGCCGGGAACGAGGGCCAGGAGGACGCCCTCCGCGGGCTCGGTGCCGCGGAAGGTGACGTCGACGGTCTTCGTCCACGGCAGGGAGACCTGCTCGGTGGCGTTGCGGTCCCAGGCCACGTAGGTGACCTGGGAGGAGCCCGTGCCGCCGAGCTCGAAGGTCACCTTGTGCACGGGCGGCCCGGCGTCCGCGGCGCTGTCCTGCGCGGCGGCCCCGTGGGGCGCGGCGGCAGCGGCGCCGCTGCCGCCCTTGCCGGGCAGGCTCCCGCAGCCCGCCGCGAGCGTGGCCGCCGTCACGGCCAGTGCCGTCCAGGTGACCGCCTTGCGCATGTTTCCCCCATCGGCCCGGTCCGGCCCGGAAGCATGATCACTTCCGGCCGACGGTGATCATAGTGGGGGTTCGGGCGTGCTTAGTGGGGGTGCGGGCGTGCTCAGCGGGGCGCTTCAGCGGCGCCTCCCTCGCGGATGCGGGCGAGCACCCGGGCGTGGAGGTCCGCGAGGCCGCCGCCGGGGAGGGGCACCGGGCTGCCGGTGAGGGTGTACCACTCCTCGGCGCCGGTGTACTGGACGTCGATCCGGGCCTTCCCGCCGGGCAGGGCGCTGGTGGCGACGGTGAGGTCGCCGGTGATGACGCCGACGTCGTCGGTCATCGCCCCGCCCGGCCCGGCGGTCACCTGGTCCACGAGGGCCCCGCCGGGCTGTCCGCCGCTCACCGGCTGCTGCTCGTGCTGCTCATCGGTCGCATGTGTCCAGCATGGCAGCAAGAGTGTCCTGCTCGCTCTGGGTCACGCTGAGCTTGTACACGTGCTTGACGTGGGTCCAGGCGCGGGAGTACGCGCACCAGTAGCTGCCCAGCGGCGGGCGCCACTGGTCGGGGCTCTGGTCGCCCTTGGCGCGGTTGGAGGCGGCGGACACGGCGATCAGCTGGGGGTTGGTGAGGTCGTTGGCGAACCGCTTGCGCTGCTCGGTGCTCCAGGAGTCGGCCCCGGAGCGCCAGGCGTTGGCGAGCGGCACCATGTGGTCGATGTCGAGCTGGCCGGCGACGGTGAAGTCCTTGCCGTCGTAGGCGCTGTGCCAGCGGCCGGAGACCGAGCGGCACTGGTCGTCGGTCCGCACGTCCTGGCCGTCGCGGGAGAGGACGACCTCGCGGGTGTCGCAGGTGCCCATCTGCTTGGTCCAGTGGGGGAACTTGGCGCGGCTGTAGCCGGCCATGGAGTGCGGCAGCTCGACGGTGAGCTCGGCCAGCTCCTCCTTGGCGGTGGTCGCCGCGGGCGGCTCCGGCAGGTCGTGCGGGGCGGGCGGCGGCGTGGCCGAGGCCGGCGCACCGGCGGGGGCGAGGACGGCGGACAGGCACAGGGCTGCTGCAGTGGCGGCGCGGCGCCACCGGATTCGTGGGATCACAGTCCAACAGATACCGGTAGTCACCCCGCGATACGGGACATATACCCCGGACGGCGACGTGCCGGGGTGCCCCGTTGACGCCGCGGCCCGGGGCACCTCATGTTCACGGTGCGTTCGGCCGCCGGGCACCTCACGCCGGTAGGAACACACCGTCAGGAACAGGTGAACGAGGAGGATTCCATGGCGCACGGGCCCGGGTTCGGCGTGGGCAGACGAGCCGTCCTGCGAGGGGCGGCGGGCGCGGCGGCGCTCACCGCGCTGCCCGCCGCGGCCGACGCGGCGCCGGCCCTGGCGCTGTCCGGGCGGCCGGAGGCGCGGTGGGGCGTGCAGACAGGTGACGTGACGGCGTCTTCGGGCCTGGTGTGGGTGCGCGCCGACCGGCGCGCCCGGATGATCGTGGAGACATCGGCCACGGAGTCCTTCCGCAGGGTGCGCCGCGTCATGGGCCCGGTCGTCGGGCCGGACACGGACTTCACCGGGCGCACCGCGCTGCACGGGCTGCCGCCCGGCGAGCGGATCCACTACCGCGTGCTGCTCGCCGACCCGGACGACCCGCGCCGCACCGGCCGCCCGGTCGAGGGCTCCTTCCGTACGGCGCCGGCCCGCCGCTCGGACGTGCGCTTCCTGTGGTCCGGCGACCTCGCCGGCCAGGGCTGGGGCATCAACCCCGACCGCGGCGGCTACCGCATCTACGAGCACATGCGCCGCCTCGCGCCGGACTTCTTCCTCTGCAGCGGCGACACCGTCTACGCCGACAGTCCCATCGCGCCCACGGTGACCCTGCCCGACGGCAGCGTCTGGCGGAACGTCACCACGGAGGAGAAGGCGAAGGTCGCCGAGACCCTGGCCGAGTTCCGCGGCGCGTTCCGCTACAACCTCCTGGACGCCAGTCTGCGCCGCTTCAACGCCGAGGTGCCCACCGTCGTCCAGTGGGACGACCACGAGGTGCACAACAACTGGTACCCGGGCCAGATCCTGGACGACGCGCGCTACGCGGAGAAGCGGATCGACGTGCTCGCCGCGCGGTCACGCCGGGCCTTCTCCGAATACTTCCCGCTGGCCACCCAGCGCGAGGACGGCGACGGCCGGGTCTACCGCGTCCTGCGCCACGGCCCCCTGCTGGACGTGTTCGTCCTGGACATGCGCACGTACCGGAACGCGAACTCGCCCGGCCGCCGGCCCGACGACACCCAGGGCATCCTGGGCGCCCGCCAGCTGGAGTGGCTCAAGCGGGAGCTGTCGCGCTCGCGCGCCGTGTGGAAGGTCATCGCCTCCGACATGCCGCTGGGGCTCGTGGTCACCGACGGGCCCGCGGACTTCGAAGCGGTGGCCCAGGGCGACCCGGGGGCGCCGCTCGGCCGGGAGCTGCAGATCGCCGAGCTGCTGCGGCACATCAAGCACCGGCGGATCACGGGCACGGTCTGGCTGACGGCGGACGTGCACTACACCTCGGCGCAGCACTACGCGCCGGAGCGGGCGGCGTTCAAGGACTTCGCGCCGTTCTGGGAATTCGTCTCGGGCCCGCTCAACGCGGGCGGCTTCCCGGCCAACAAGCTGGACGGCACGTTCGGCCCCCGGCAGGCGTTCCTCAAGGCGCCCGCCACGGCCAACGTGCCGCCCGGGCAGGGCAGTCAGTTCTTCGGCGAGGTCGCCATCGCGGGCGACAGCGGCGAGCTCACCGTACGGCTGCGGGACGAGGACGGCACCGTGCTGTTCACCAAGGCGCTCCAGCCGGGGCGCGTCGGACAATGACGCCGCCGGTGGTCGGTGGGATGGTGGGGCTGTCCGGCCGACCCGAGCGGAAGGTGGCTTGCCATGGCCGAGCAGGTGGACGCCGTCGTCATCGGACTGGGCCCCGGCGGTGAGCACGTCGCGGGCCGGCTCGCCGACGCGGGACTGCGCGTGGTGGGCGTCGAGACGGAGCTGGTCGGCGGCGAGTGCCCGTACTGGGGGTGCGTGCCCAGCAAGATGATGATCCGCGCGGGGAACCTGCTGGCGGAGGCCCGGCGCGTGCCCGGCATGGCCGGGGCCGTGCAGCAGGTCGTGCCCGACTGGGCGCCGGTGGCGGCCCGGATCCGCGACGAGGCCACCGACGACTGGAACGACCAGGTGGCCGCCGACCGCTTCACCGGCAAGGGCGGCCGCCTGGTCCGCGGGCGCGGCAGGCTCACCGGCCCGCGCCGGGTGGCGGTCGAGGGCGCCGGCGGCGACGGGCTGCGGTTCGAGGCCCGGCTGGGCGTGGTGCTGGCGACCGGCTCGCGGCCGCAGATCCCGCCGGTGCCGGGCCTGGCGGACGTGCCGTACTGGACGAACCGGGAGGCGGTCTCGGCGAAGGAGGCGCCGCGCTCGCTCCTCGTGCTCGGCGGCGGCGCGATCGGCCTGGAGATCGCCCAGGTCTACGCCCGCTTCGGCACCCGCGTCACGGTCGTGGAGGCCATGGACCGGCTGGTGCCGGGCGAAGAGCCGGAGGCGGGCGCCCTGCTGGCCGGGGTGCTCGGCGGGGAGGGGCTCGTGCTGCGCACGGGCACGCGGGCGACCGGTGTGCGGCACGAGGGCGGCGTGTTCACGATGGCGCTGGACGACGGCACCGAACTGACGGGGGATCAACTGCTGGTCGCCACCGGCCGCCGGGTGGACCTCAGCGGCCTGGGCCTGGAGAGCGTGGGCCTCGACCCGGGCGCGCGGGCCCTCGCCGTCGACGGCCGCATGCAGGCCGCGCCGGGGCTGTGGGGCGTGGGCGACGTGACGGGCCACGGGGCGTTCACGCACGTGGCGATGTACGAGGCGGAGATCGCCGTCCGCTCGGTCCTCGGCGAACCCGGCCCGCACGCCGACTACCGGGCCCTGCCGCGGGTGACGTTCACCGATCCGGAGGTCGGCGCGGTGGGCCTGACCGAGCAACAGGCACGGGACAAGGGGCTGCGGGTGCGCACGGGCCTCTCGCGCGTGCCGTCCTCGGCGCGCGGCTGGATCCACAAGGCGGGCAACGAGGGCCTGGTCAAACTGGTCGAGGACGCGGACCGCGGGGTGCTCGTGGGGGCGACGACGGCCGGGCCCATGGGCGGCGAGGTGATGTACGGACTGGCCGTGGCCGTCCAGGCGGAGGTGCCCGTGGAGACGCTGCGGCACATGATCTTCGCGTATCCCACGTTCCACCGGGGAGTGGAGGACGCGCTCGCGGACCTCCGGTCCCGGGAGTCCTCGCCGGACGTATAGGAATGTCACCGGTTGCGGTGACCCCGAGGTCCGCCGGACCCTCACCGTTGTCCGGACCCTCACCGTTGTGGTGCATCACCGTTGCGGCGGGCTTTTCTTCCTGATTCGTGAAAGTTGGTAAAAAGAGCCCGCTTAACCCATCGGACACGAGCCGTTCGTGATCACGCAACACCCCTCCGCCAGGGTGGTGCCCATGACGGACGAGACCACCGCGAAGCCCCACCGCGCCCATCACTGGCGGCGGGACCTGGTCGAGCTGGCCGCCCTGTTCACCGCGGTCGCCGCCGCCGACACCATGGCCGACACCGTCGTCCACGGGCCCGACGGGCCCGTGCTGCTCGCCTCCTCGGCCGCCGCGCTGCTGGCCACGACCGCCTTCCACACCTGGTGGTCGCGGCGCACCGACGGCCGCCGGAAGGCCGCCCCGCGCCCCCCGCAGCGCCCGCAGCAGGACACGGCCGCGGCCGGCACCGCCCTGTGGCGGATGCGCACGACCGTGCGCGACGAGCCCGGCAGCCTCGCCGCCCTGTGCACCTCCCTCGCCCGCGAGGGCGTCGACATCCTCTCCCTGCAGACGCACCCCCTCACCGACGGCGTCGTCGACGAACTCCTGCTGCGGGCCCCCGCCGCGCTGGCCGCCACCGGCCTGGCCGACGCCGCGGCCGCCGGCGGCGGCCGCGACACCTGGCTGGAGCGGGCCGACGCCCACGACCTCGTGGACGCCCCGACCCGGGTCCTCAACCTCGCCACCCGCACCGCCCTCGACGCCGCCGAACTCCCCCTCGCCCTGCGCCGCCTCCTCGGCCGCTGCACGATCCGCTCCGTGCCCGCCCGCTCGCCGCGCGGCGGCGCACCCTCCCCGCCGGTCCCCGCGGAAGGCGTGTGGGAGGAGACGCAGATGCGGCTGCGCGATCCCTCCGGCGGCTCGATCACCATCGAGCGCCCGTACCTGCCGTTCACGCCCACCGAGTTCGCCCGGGCCCGCGCGCTCGTCGAGCTCGACGCCCGGCTCGGCCCGCGCGTCCCGCCGCGCGCCGACGTCCTGACCCTGCCCGAGGGCGGCGAGATCACCGTCCGGCGCTCCGGCGCCGGGGACCTCGCCGCGGCGCGCGCCATGCACGAGCGCTGCTCCGCCGCGACGCTCGCCCAGCGCTACCACGGCCCCGTGGGCGACGCCGACCGCTACCTGCGCCACCTGCTGAGCCCGCGCTTCGGCCGCACCCTGGCCGCCTGCACCGCCGCGGGCCGCATCGTCGCCCTGGGCCACCTGCTGTGGGACGGCGACGAGACGGAGGTCGCCCTGCTCGTCGAGGACGAGTGGCAGCGCCGCGGCGTGGGCGGCGAACTCCTCGCCCGCCTGGTGGACCTCGCCGTGGCGGACGGCTGCCGCAGCGTCTACGCCGTCACGCGGTCCTCCAACACCGGCATGGTCGCGGCGATGCGCGCCCTGGACCTGCCGCTGGACTACCAGGTGGAGGAGGGCACGCTCGTCATCACCGTCCGGCTCGCCCCGGTTCCCGCCCCCGCGCTCCCGCCCGCACCGTGACATTCCGCCCGTGCGCCGGGCGCGAACCGGAAATTGCCGGTGACGCGGCGCACCCCGCCGTATGAGGATGTCCGCATGCCGAACGACACGAGCACCTTGCTCCCCCGCCAGGTCGCCGACGCCTACGTCGACGCGTACACCGAACTCGACCCCATCACGGGCACTTTCCTGGGCGTCGCCGCCTCCGCGACCCGGCTGCCGGACTTCTCCCCCGCCGGCCAGCAGGCCGTGGCCGACCTCGCGCGCACCACGCTCGACCGCCTCGCCGAGGCCGAGCGGCAGCCCGGCGCCGACGCCGGCATCGAGCGGCGCTGTGCCCGGCTGCTGCGCGAGCGCCTGACCGCGCAGCTCGCGGTGCACGACGCGGGCGAGCACCTGCGCGCCGTCAGCAACATCCACTCGCCGCTGCACTCGGTGCGCGAGGTGTTCACCGTCATGCCGGCGGAGACCGCGGAGGACTGGGCGGCGATCGCCGAGCGGCTGCGGGCCGTGCCCGCGGCCCTGGAGAGCTACCGGGCCTCGCTCGCCGAGGGCCTGGAGCGGGGGCTGCCCGCGGGCCCCCGCCAGGTGGCCACCAACCTCACGCAGCTGGCGGAGTGGATCGGCACCGGCAACGGCTGGTTCGGCGAGTTCACCGCGGCCGGCCCGCAGGAGCTGCGCGCCGAGCTGGACGCCGCGGCCGCCGTGGCCACGGGCGGCCTGGCCGCCCTGCGCGACTGGCTGCGCGACGTCTACGCGCCGGGCGTCGAAGGCGCGCCCGACGTCGTGGGCCGCGAGCGCTACGCCCGCTGGTCGCGCTACTGGAACGGCACGGACCTCGACCTCGACGAGGCGTACGCGTACGGCTGGTCGGAGTACCACCACATCCTCGGCGAGATGCGCGCCGAGGCCGAGAAGGTGCTGCCCGGGGCGAAGACCCCGTGGGAGGCGCTGGCCCACCTGGACGAGCACGGCACGCACATCGAGGGCGTCGAGGAGGTGCGGGTCTGGCTGCAGGAGCTGATGGACGAGGCCATCGAGGCGCTGGACGGCACCCACTTCGAGCTGGCCGAGCGGGTCAAGAAGGTCGAATCCCGCATCGCGCCGGCCGGCGGCGCGGCGGCCGCGTACTACACCGAGCCGTCCGAGGACTTCTCCCGGCCCGGCCGCACCTGGCTGCCGACCATGGGCAAGACCCGCTTCTCCGTCCACGAGCTGGTGTCCACCTGGTACCACGAGGGCGTGCCGGGCCACCACCTGCAGCTCGCGCAGTGGATGCACGTGGCGGATCAGCTCTCGCGCTACCAGGTCACCCTGGGCGGGGTCAGCGCCAACTGCGAGGGCTGGGCGCTGTACGCGGAGCGGCTCATGGACGAGCTGGGCTTCCTCAAGGACGCCGAGCGCCGGCTGGGCTACCTCGACGCGCAGATGTGGCGCGCCCTGCGGGTGATCGTGGACATCGGCATGCACCTGGAGCTGGAGATCCCGGCGGACTCCCCCTTCCACCCCGGTGAGCGCTGGACGCCGGAGCTGGTGCTGGAGTTCTGCAACCTGCACAGCGGGAGTCCGGCGGACCACGTGGAGAGCGAGGTCGTGCGCTACATGGGCATGGCCGGGCAGGCGATCGGCTACAAGCTGGGCGAGCGGGCCTGGCTGGCCGGCCGCGAGGCGGCCCGGGCCGCGCACGGCGACGCGTTCGACGCGAAGGCCTGGCACATGGCGGCGCTGTCGCAGGGCTCGCTGGGCCTGGACGACCTGGTGGCGGAGCTGTCCGCGCTGTGACGGCCGGGGCGGGCCCCCGGGCCCGCCCCCTCGCGTCAGATGCGCCAGGTGCGGATGCGGTCGGCGCACTCGTAGACGTCGACGCGGTACTCCTTGATGTCGCGCGCGAGGTCGACTATCGACCCGTACGGCGGGTCGATGCCCTCGCCCGCCGCGGCCATGTAGGCGACGACGACCATGCAGGCGTACAGACTGCTGCGCACGGGCAGCGGCTGGAGCCGGACGAGGGTGTGCATCAGGGCGGCCGCGCGCCAGGCCGCGTCGGGCTCGTGGTCGAACTTCGCCACGTCGAAGGCGTGCCGGGAGACGGCGGCGGCCAGGGCGGTGTAGTCGTGGACGGCGGGCTCTTCGTACAGCTTGTGCTCCTGCACTCCGAGGAGCCAGGGCAGGTCGATGAGCAGCGGCATCAGGCGGCGGCACCGCCCGTGGACGGGGGAGCCTCCTCGGGGAAGGCGGCGTCGAACTCCGCCATGTGCTCGTTCCAGAACTTGGCGGCGCGCTCCACGAAGCGGCGGCGCTGCTGCTCGCGCACGGACAGGTCGTGCACGTAGGCCTTGATGCTCTTGCCGTCCGCGGCAGCGGCCTCGCGGATGTCCGCGAGCTCCTCTTCCGTGAATTCGATGTTGAGTGCCGGCATGGCACCACGGTACCGGCCCGGTGCCGGCCGCGGGAACCTGCCGGGGGGCGGCAGGACGGCCGTGGCGAGGGACCCGAGAGAGACCTGGGAGGGATGGGGGAAGGGCCGGGGAGGGCCCTGGGGAGCCTGCCGGCAGAACCGTCAATCCTCGGCAAAACTCTTGAGTTACCGGGGATTTCACTGTTAGACAACGCGCATGACCGGCTATTCCCCCGACGCCACCGACTGGCGCATCCTCGACGCCCTGCAGCACAACGGACGCGCCGGCTACGCCGAGCTGGCGCGGATCGTGAACATGTCCTCCAGCGCCGTCACCGAGCGGGTGCGCAGACTGGAGGAGGCGGGCGTCATCGGCGGCTACACGGCGGTCGTCGACCCGGAGAAGCTGGGCATGCCCGTCCTCGCCTTCGTCCGGCTGCGGTGCTCCAACAGCGGTGACAGCCCGTTCTACGAGCTGCTGGAGCGCACGCCGGAGATCCTGGAGGCGCACCACGTCACGGGCGACGACTGCTTCATGGTCAAGGTCGCGGCGCGGTCGATGCGGCACCTGGAGGAGGTCGCGGGCCGGATGGGCGCATTGGGGTCGGTGACCACGAGCGTCGTCTACTCCTCCCCGCTCCCCCGGCGGCCGATCGCTCAGTAGGCGCCGCCGGCCCGCTCGTGCCGCACGGACGAGCCCGACCGTCCCTTGATCACCTGCAGCCGGGCGGGCACGCGGCGGCGCAGGTCGGCGACGTGGCTGACGATGCCGACGGCGCGGTCCCGCTCGCGCAGCGAGTCCAGGACGTCCAGCACCTCGTCCAGGGTCTGCTCGTCCAGGCTGCCGAAGCCCTCGTCGATGAAGAGGGTGTCCAGGCGTACGCCGCCCGCCTCCTCGGTGACGACGTCGGCGAGGCCGAGGGCGAGGGCGAGGGAGACGAAGAAGGTCTCGCCGCCGGAGAGGGTGGCGGTGTCGCGCTCCTTGCCCGTCCAGTGGTCGATGACGTGCAGGCCGAGTCCCGAGCGGGCGTTGCCGCCGGCCCGGGCGTCGGAGTGGACGAGCGTGTAGCGGCCGGCGGACATGCGGCGCAGCCGCGCGGTCGCGGCGGCGGCGACCTGTTCCAGGCGGGCGGCCAGGACGTACGACTCCAGGCGCATCCTGCGTTCGTTGCGCGTGGAGGTGCCCGCGGCGAGAGCCGCGAGCTCGGCGACGCGGTGGTGCTCCTCGCGGAGCGGGGCCAGGCGCCGGGCATCGGTGCGGGCCGCGGCGGAGAGCCGGTCGAGGTCCTGGCAGCGGGTGCGGGCGGCGACCTCGGCGACGGAGGCGTCGCGGAGCCGCGCGGCGGCCGCGGCGAGGGCGGCGGCGGCCGCCCCCGGATCGGCGGGGGGCCGGGCGGCGGCCGCCTCGACCGCGGGGTCGGCGAGGACGGCGGCCACGGCGGCCTCCTCACGGGCCCGGGCGTCGAGCCGCTCCTGCAGCCCGTGCCGTTCCGCGGCGCCGAGCACGGCCTGTTCGGCGAGCCCGGGGGTGGCGAAGCCGGCGCGGAAGGCGGCGTCGGCGAGCCGGGCATCGGCCTCCTTCAGCCGGGCGGCCGCGTCCGCGGCGGCGCGGACCGTCTCGACCGCCCCGGCGAGGAGCTCCAGTTGCCGTTCCAGGTGGGCGGCCCGGCGGGCGACGGACTCCTCGCCGCCGCGGGCCCGGGTCAGCTCCTCCTCCAGGGCGGCCAGGTCCCGGTCGAGCTGTTCGCGGCGGGTCGTGCGGGCGGCGGACCGGGTCAGGGCGGTCTGCCGGGCCTCGCGGCGCAGGTCGTGCTCGCGCTCGGCCTGCCGCAGGGCTTCCCGGGCCGCGTGCAGGCCGGCGCCCGCGGCGCGCGCCTCGGCGAGGGAGCGGCCGAGGTCGCCGGCGAGCGCTTCGAGCTCGGTGACGCCGGCTCCGCCCGCGTCGGCCTCGGCGCGGGCGAGGGCGTCCTTCAGCCCCTGGAGTTCGCGGGCGGCCTCTTCCCGTACGCCGTCGGCGTGCTGGAAAGCGGCGAGGGCGGCCTCTTCGTCGGCGCGGCCGGGCCGGCCGTCGACGGCCCGTGCCGGGTCGGGGTGCTCGGTTGCTCCGCACACCTTGCAGGCCACGCCGGGCGCGAGCGCGCCCGCGAGCTCGGCGGCGAGGCCCTCCAGACGGCGCTCCTTGACGTCGAGCCAGGTGGCGCGGGCCGCGTCGGCCCGCTCCCGGGCGCCGGTCAGCCGCTCCTCGGCCGCGGCGGCGGCGCCGGTGAGACGGTCGCGTTCGCGGGCGGCGGCCAGGCGGGTGCGGACGGGGCCGGTCTCGGCCTCCAGCCGGACGGCGCGGGCGGCTTCGGCGTGCGCGGTCTCGACGCGCTTTTCGCAAGCGGCGCGCAGGGTCTCCCAGCCGTCGAGCCAGCCGGTCAGCTCGGCGAGCTCGTCCTCGCCGGCGCGGGCTTCGCGCTCCAGCGCGCTCTGCTCGGCCCGGACGGCGGCGGCGCGCTCCTCCGCGCGGCGGGCGGCGGCCAGGGAGCCGAGCTCCTCGCGGAGCTGCCGCTCCCGTGCGGCGAGCTGCTCGGCGCCCGCGTCCCGCAGGCTCTCAGGGAGCGCCGTGCGGGCCCGCTGTTCCGCGGCGGCGGCCGCGCGGTGGGTGCGTTCGGCCTCGGCGCGCATCTGAAGGACGGGGACGACGGCGTCGGCGGCGCGGGCCTGCCGCATCCTCTCGCGGTCGGCTTCGTGCGCGTCGTGCTGTGCGGCGAGGGCGTCGGCGCGCCGGCGGGCTTCGGCGTGGCGGCGCTGGAGCCCGGCGAGTTCGCGGGCGGCGTCGGCGTGTTCCTGGGCGGCCCGGTGGGCCGCTTCGGCGGTGCGGGCGGCGACGGCGGCGATGTCCCGGCGTTCCCGGGCGCTGCTGCGGGCGAGGGCGGCCCATTCCAGGACGGCTTCGGCGAGCCCGGGGTCACCGGCGGCGAGGGGCGCCGCGGCGGCGCGCTGGGCCGGGACGGCGGGGCCGCCGGCCCGGCCCAGCGCGCCGCCGCGGCTCCCGCGGGCCCGCGACGGGGTGCGGGCCGCCGGGACACTGCCCTCGGCCGCAGCGGCGGGCGAGGGCGTGCCGGCCTCGGGCAGCGACGGGTCGCCGGCGGCCTGGCGCATCCGGTGGGCGAGGGCGAGCAGGCCTTCGTCGCCGGCCCGTACCCCCGCTTCCGCTTCGCGCCGCAGCTCGGCGAGCCGCTTCTCGACGGCGGCGAAGCGGCCCGTGTCGAAGAGCTTGCCGAGCAGTTCGCCGCGGGCGGTGTCCTTGGCGCCGAGGAAGCGGGCGAACTCGCCCTGGGGCAGCAGGACGACCTGGCAGAACTGCTCCCGGCTCATGCCGAGGAGCTGCTTGACCTCCTCGCCGATCTCCTGGTGGGAGCGGCTGAGCGCCTCCCACTGCCCGTTGCGGTGCTCGCGCAGCTCGCTCGCGGCCCGCTCCTTGGTGAACCCCGTGCCCTTCTTCTTGGGGCGCAGCTGCTCGGGGCGGCGCGTGATCTCAAGGCGGCGGCCGCCGACGGTGAGGTCGAGGACGACCTGGGTGCGGGTGTCGTCGGCCGCGTGGTCGCTGCGCAGCACGGGGCTGCCGGCGGTGCCCTGGCGGGCGCCGGGCACCTCGTTGTAGAGGGCGTAGCAGACGGCGTCGAGGACGGAGGTCTTGCCGGCGCCGGTGGGGCCGTGGAAGAGGAAGAGCCCGTCGGCGGACAGCGCGTCGAAGTCGATGTGCTGGGTGCCGCCGAAGGGGCCGAAGGCGGTGATCGTCAGCCGGTGCAGCCTCATCGGGCCCCTGCTCCTTCGGTGGTGCCGGTGTTGGTCCGGGTTCCGCTTCGGGCTTTGCTCCCGGCCGTACTCCCGCCCTCGCCCGCGCTTTCGCTCTCGCTTTCGGTCTCGCCGAGCCGTACGTGGTCGAGCGCGGCGGTCAGGATGCCGCGTTCGCGGTCGTCGGCCGCCAGCCCGCCGCGTACGTGCGCGACGAAGTCCTCGGCGATCTCCTGGTCGCTGCGGTCGCGCAGCCGCCGGGCGTACGAGGCGAGGGGGTCCTGCGGCGACCGCTCGGGGTCCAGGACGAGGCTGAGGACGTGCGGGAAGCGCTCGGCGAGCCGGGCCATGGGCTCGTCGGGGCGGTGCGGGTCGGTGAGGGTGGCCTCGACCCAGGCGTCCTCGTGCCGGGCGAGCCCGGGGTCGCGGAGCAGGTCGTCGAGGCGGCCGCGGATGCGGGCGAGGGGGCGCGGCACGGGGCAGTCGATCCGCTCGGCGGCGAGGCTGCCGCCGGGGCCGAGGTCGACGAGCCACATGGTCTTGCGGTGGTCCGCCTCGGAGAAGGAGTAGGCCAGCGGCGAGCCGGAGTAGCGGACGCGCTCGGTGATCGTCTGGCAGCCGTGGAGGTGGCCGAGGGCGGCGTAGTCGACGCCGTCGAAGACCGCGGCGGGGACCTGGGCCACGCCGCCGACGGTGATGTCGCGCTCGCTGTCACTGGCGGTGCCGCCGGTGACGAAGGCGTGGGCGAGGACGACGGAGCGGGTGCCGGCGGGGCGCGCGGCGAGGTCGGCGCGGACCCGGTCCATGGCGGCCGTGAGGACGTCCGTGTGGGCGGCGCGGGGCGCGCCCAGCTCCTCGCGGACGAGGGCGGGCTCCAGGTAGGGCAGGCCGTAGAAGGCGACGTCGCCGTGGGCGTCGGTGAGGACGACGGGGGTGCCCACGCCTGCGGGGTCGGTGCGCAGGTGGATGCCGGCGCGCCCGATGAGCCCGGCGCCGACGCCCAGGCGGCGGGCCGAGTCGTGGTTGCCGGAGATCATGACCGTGGGCACGCCGAGGTCCGCGAGCTCGTGCAGCGCCTCGTCGAAGAGGGCGACGGCGCCGAGCGAGGGGACGGCCCGGTCGTGGACGTCGCCCGCGACGAGCACCACGTCCACCTGCTGCTCCCGGACGGTGCGCACGAGATGGCCGATGAAGGCGCGCTGGGCGTCGAGCAGGTTCACGCGGTGGAACGAGCGGCCCAGGTGCCAGTCGGACGTATGCAGGATCCTCACGGGCCCCAAGTGTTCCATCCGCGGGCGGGTGGCCGGGCATGGCCCCGATGGGTGTACCGGACGGGCGGGGCGGCCGGGCCGCTGAAAAGATCCGGAAATATGCGACTTATACGAAAAGCCCCTGCGCGGCGGGACGGTGGCGCACATCACCCCATACGCCGTCCGCTGCCCCTCGTCTCCCTCCTCCTGACCGTTCTCCTGCTGCTCACGGGAGCGGTCGCGTGCGCGGGCGAGGACGCGTCCCTGCCCGGCACCCACGAGGACATGGCCGGACTCGGTCAGCTGAAGGGGCAGGCCCGCCGCCCGGTGCAGGAACAGCAGCGCCGGGAGGAGCAGGACCTCGACGAGCAGGGCCGGGAGGACGAGGAAGGGCGCGAGCAGCAGGCACCGGCGCCGCCGAAGCTCAAGCAGACCCCCGAGCAGCGGCTGGCCGCCGCGCGGCGGTGGGGCCTGGACCAGGCACCGCTCGTCGCACCGCCACCGCCCCGGGAGAAGCCCCGGCTGACCACGCCGGAGTGGGCCGACCAGGGTCCGGACCTGATCCCCGCGCCCGCCCGCGTCCCGACGGACCAGAAGATCGCTTTCCTGACGATCGACGACGGGGCGGCGAAGGACCGGGAGTTCCTGGACATGGTGCGGGACCTGCAGGTCCCGCTGAGCGCCTTCCTCACCGACGAGTCCGCGGCCGAGGACTACGGCTACTTCCGCGACCTGCACGCGCTGGGCGTCTCGATCCAGAACCACACCCTGCACCACCCGCAGATGAACCACATCTCCGAGGACGAGCAGTACACGGAGATCTGCGGCCAGCAGGACATCCTGGAGCGCGAGATCGGCGTCCGGCCGACGCTCTTCCGCCCGCCGTTCGGCGACTTCGACGCCGACACCCTCGCCGTCGCCGAGGAGTGCGGGGCGCGGGCCGCGCCCCTGTGGAACGAGGAGGCCTTCGCGGACCGGATGGACTTCCGCCACGACGACCAGCGCTTCCACCCCGGCGACATCATCCTCACCCACTTCAACGGGCCCAAGGCGTGGGGCGGGACCATGTGCGACATGCTGCGGACCGTGCTGCGCAAGGTCACGGAGCAGGGCTACGCGCTGGCGAGGCTGGAGGACTACGTGTAGGGGCGGGCGCTCGGGGCGAGGGGCCGGCGCCAGGGGTCAGGCGTCGCCGTACGCCTCGCCGCCGAGTTCGAGGCGGGCGGTGCCGGCCGTGGTGTCCGCGAGCCAGGCGCGGAAGCCCGCGACGTCCGCCTCCGGCAGCCCCACCTCGATCCGCACGTCCGCGCCGTAGCGCACCTCGCGCACGGCGCGGCCCGTCGCCCGCAGGTCGTTCTCCAGCTTCCCGGCGCGCTGGTGGTCGACGGTGACGGACGCGAGCCGGAAGCGCTGCCGGGTGACCGTCCCGACGGCGTCCAGCGCCTCGCCGACCACGCCCCCGTACGCGCGGATCAGCCCGCCCGCGCCGAGCTTCACGCCGCCGAAGTAGCGGGTGACGACGGCGACGGCGTAGCGCACCTCGCGGCGGACCAGCATCTGCAGCATCGGCACGCCGGCGGTGCCGCCCGGCTCGCCGTCGTCGCTCGCCTTCTGCACGGCGCCGTCGGCGCCCAGCACGTAGGCGAAGCAGTGGTGGCGTGCGGTGGGGTGTTCCTTGCGGGCGCGCGCGACGAACGCCTGCGCCTCCTCCTCCGTGGCGGCGGGCGCGAGCGCGCAGATGAAGCGCGACTTGCTGATCTCGATCTCGTGCACGCCCTCGCGCGCGACCGTCCGGTACTGCTCCGTCATCCCGCCACCCTATGCGCCGGCCCGGGAATGCCGCCGGGGGGATGATCGTTGAGCGGGCATGTACGCGGAACCGGGGATCATCCGGAAGATCATCGAAGAGACCGGCGACACGTGGGCGCTGGTCGGTCTGTCGTCCAACCGGCAGCGGGCCGCCTACGGCGTCGCCGAGGTGCTGCGGCGCCACGGCAAGCGCGTCGTACCCGTGCACCCGAAGGCCGAGCCGGTGCGCGGCGAGCCGGGTTACGCCCGCCTCGCCGACATCCCCTTCCCGGTCGACGTGGTGGACGTCTTCGTCAACAGCGACCTCGCGGGCCCGGTCGCGGACGAGGCCGTCGCGATCGGCGCGAAGGCGGTCTGGTTCCAGCTCGGGGTGGTCGACGAGGAGGCGTACGAGCGGACGCGCGCGGCCGGCCTGGACATGGTGATGGACCGCTGCCCGGCCATCGAACTGGACTCGTTGCGCGTACGGAACGCCCGCGGCGCGCGCCCCGCCGGAGAACCGCTCGCCTGACGGCCGGGTCCGGGCCTGCCCGATCCGGATGATCACGCTGCGGCTACGGTGCTGCACTGCACTGTTCACCGCTCTGTACTGCGAGGTTTTCCCATGACGGCGGTCTTCGCCCTGACCACGAGCTTCCTGTGGGGCCTGGCCGACTTCGGCGGCGGGCTGCTCACCCGGCGCGTCCCCGCCCTGACCGTCGTCCTTCTCTCGCAGCTGCTGGCCGTGGGCGCCCTGGGGACGATCGTCGTGGCGACGGGCGGCTGGAGCGAGGCCGGCCCGCAGCTGTGGTACGCGGCCGCCGCCGGTGTCGTCGGCCCCGCCGCCATGCTCGCCTTCTACAAGGCACTGGCCCTGGGCCCGATGGGCGTCGTCTCGCCGCTGGGCGCGCTCGGCGGCGTCGCGGTGCCGCTGGGCGTGGGGCTCGTCCTGGGCGAGCGACCGGGGATCCTGCAGTTCGCGGGCATCGCGGTGGCCGTGGCGGGCGTGGTCCTGGCCAGCGGGCCGAGCGTGGGCGGCGCGCCCGTCCAGCGGCAGACCCTGCTGCTCACCCTCGTCGCCGCCTTCGGCTTCGGCTCGGTGATGGCCCTCATCGCCGAGGCGTCGCACAACCTGACCGGGCTGTTCCTCGCCCTGTTCGTCCAGCGCGTGTGCAACGTGGTGGTGGGCGCGGGCACGCTCTACGCCTCCGTGCGCCCCGGCAACGCGGCGCTGCCGGAGGGCGGCTGGAGCTCGGTCCGCGCGGCGCTGCCCGCCCTCGCCTTCGTCGGCCTGGCCGACGTCGCCGCGAACGGCACGTACAGCATCGCGGCGCGGACCGGCCCCGTCACGGTGGCGGCAGTGCTGGCCTCGCTCTACCCGGTGGTGACGGCACTGGCCGCGCGGGGTTTCCTCAGCGAACGCCTGCGCTCGGTCCAGGCCGCGGGCGCGGGACTGGCCCTCGTGGGAACGGTCCTGCTGGCGGCGGGGTGAGACCGCGTGCCCCGGCGGCGGACGGTGTGCGTGCACTTCCGCCGGACCCTCGGCGTGGTGGCTGCTCGCCGTCGCGGCGGAGACTCTTCCGCCATGCCGGCGGCCGGCAGAGCCTGCGGCTTCCGCTGACTTGTCACCACGGTGGATCCGGTTCTCACCGCCGCAACGACGCTCCGGGGCCCGGTGCCCGCTAAGAGCCCTCCGGCGGTGTCCGGTCCGCGAGGGCTCGGAGCTGTTCCGCCGTCATCTCCGACGGGATCGGCACCGGGGGCGCCGTGCGCAGGGGCGGGACCCAGCCCGATTCCGGCTCCCAGCGGCGGACGATCCTGGCCGGGGCGCCTGCGACGACCGCGTGGTCGGGGACCTCGCCGCGCACGACGGAGCCCGCTGCGACGACCACGTTCCGGCCGAGGCGGGCGCCGGGCAGGATCACCGCGCCGGTGCCGAGCCAGCTGCCGGAGCCTATGGTCACCGGCGCGCTGCGGGGCCACTGCCGGCCGATGGGCTGGTGCGGGTCGTCGTAGGAGTGGTTGTCGCTGGTGACGTAGACGTACGGGCCGCAGAAGACGTCGTCGCCGAAGGTCACCGGCTGTGAGGCCACCACGTGGCTGCCGCGGCCGAGGACCACGCCGTTGCCCAGGCGCAGGACGGGGTCGGGCCCGAGGTCGAGGTCCGGCATCATGCCGGCGGTGAGCGTGACCTGCTCGCCGATGATGCAGTGGTCGCCGAGCTCGATCCAGCGCTCGCCGAAGACCGTGCCGAGCGGGAAGGCGAGCCTGGTCGCGGGGCCGATCCTGCGGAAGCGGTACGGGCCGGGGTGCTCGGCGGTCACGGCACCGGCCCGCTGGATCCACCGCCAGCCGCGGTGGACCGCGTGCGACGCGGCCCGACGCCCCCACGCGCGCAGGGCCGCGGAGGCGTCGGATGAGAACGCGTTCCTGTTCTTCGGCACCCGGACACGGTAGTCGGCCGGGTGCCGGCCGGCCGCCGGGGTGACCTGTGATCTTCACCCCACCGGCCGGCCGGGCCAGTCAGCTACCGGTCAGCCGCCGGTCAGTCCGCGAGCGCCGCCCGCACCTCGTCGCGGAGCAGCTCGACGTAGTCGCGCATCCAGCCCTCGACGGTGGCCCGGTCCCACAGGTCGGAGGAGTACTCGGCCATCCCCACGAGCACGTCGCCCGCCGGGACGAGGCCGAAGGTGAACTCCGCGCGGGCGGCCGCGGGCGCGACGTCCTCGACCGCCACGGCCAGCCCCGGCATCTCGACGTCGGTCTCCAGCGAGTTCTGGTAGGCGAAGCCGGCCGCGAGCCGGTCGGGCATGTCCATCCCGTACCGCTCCCGCAGCAGGGGCGCGAGGTCCCGCGGCGGCATGAACGCGTCGATGCAGGCGACCGACGTCCGGGCCACCTGGTCGACGAGGGCGGTGAAGGAGGCGGCCTCCCCGTCGCGCACGCGCAGGGCGAACCCGGACGTCGCGCAGGTCACGAGCGACTCGAACTCGCGGCGCCACCGGTTGGCGTAGGAGACGTTGAACACCACGTCGCTCTGCCCGGACCGGCGGGCCATCAGCCGTCCCAGCGCCGCCGCGGTGACGGCGTAGGGCGTCGCCCCGCGGCGGCGCGCCAGCCGGTCGACGTCCGCCCGTACGTCGGTGGGCACCGTGAACATCACGACGCCGCCCCGCCCGCTGAGCTCCTCGGGACGCGGCCGGTCGAGCGGCATGGCGATGCCGAACGGCGCGCCGTCCAGCTCGCGCTTCCAGAAGGCCAGTTTGCGTTCCTCGACGGCGGGGTCGGTCTGCTCGCGCTGCCAGCGCGCGTACGCGCCCGGCTGGCACGGGTCGGGTGCCAGCCCGTCGGGCAGTCCCTCCGCGGCCGCGCCGTAGAGCGCGGCCAGCTCCTTGAGGATGAGGCTGACGGCCCAGCCGTCGCAGACGGCGTGGTGCAGGACGAACAGCAGGACCCACGTGCGCTCGCCGGAGCGCAGCAGGCGCAGCGCCGGTCCCGTGCCGGTGGCGAGGTCGAAGGGCGTCTCGGCGGCTTCGGCGGAGATCCGTTCCACCGCGGCCCCGCGCTCCCCGGCCGGCAGCCCGGTCAGGTCCTCGACGGGCAGGTCCACGGGCCGGGCCCGCAGCACTTCCTGCTGCCAGTCGTCGCCGTCGGGGACGATGCGGGTGCGCAGGCCCTCGTGCCGGGCGACGAGCCGGGTGAGGGCGGTGCGCAGGGCGGGCACGTCCAGGTCACCGGTGAGGGTCAGGCGCATGGCGACGTTGAACACCTGCGGCAGCGCGTGACCCTGCTGGACCCGGGCGAAGTGGATGTGCTGGTCGGTGGCGGGCACCCGGTGCTCGACGGCGTCGTCGCAGTCACCGCCGGCAGGGGCGTCCTCGCCGCCGGTGGCCTCGCCCGCGAAGAACGCGGCCATGGCCCGCAGCGTGGGCCGCTCGTAGAAGCGCACCATCGGGTAGTCGGCGCCGAACTCCTCCCGCGCGCGGTTGACCAGCCGGATCGCGGTGATCGAGTGGCCGCCCAGGTCGAAGAACGAGGCGTCGGGCGCGATGGCGCCGGCGTCGGTGCCGAACTCGTCGGCCCACAGCGCGCGGAGCCGCCGCTCGACGTCGTCCGACGCCTCGCCGTCACCCGGCGCCTCGGCGTCACCCAGCGCCTCGGCGTCATCCGAGGAGCCGGCGTCACCCGAAGGCCCGGCGGCGCTTTCCCCGCGGGGTGCCGGAGCCGCCGCGGGCACGGCCGTGACGAGGTCGGGCGCGGGCAGCCCCGCGCGGTCCAGCTTGCCGCCGGCGGTCACGGGCAGCGCGGCCAGGACCGTCCAGGCGCGCGGCACGAGGTACTCGGGCAGCCGCTCGGCCAGGGCGTCGGCCATGAGGTCGGCGAAGGCCTGCCGGTCGTCGGCGCCGTCGCCCACCGGGTCGGCGGGGACGGCGAAGGCGGCGAGGTACGCCTCGCCCCGGGCGTTGCGGCGGGCCAGGACGACGGCCTCGCGCACCCCTTCCAGGGAGTTGAGCGCGCGGGAGACCTCCTCCGGCTCGACGCGGAAGCCGCGGATCTTCACCTGGTCGTCGGTGCGGCCGCGGAACTGCAGCTTGCCGTCCGCGGTCCAGCGCACGAGGTCGCCCGTGCGGTAGAGGCGGTCGTCCGGGCCGCCGTCGGGGTCGGGCAGGAAGCGCCCGGCGCCGGCCTCGGGCCGGTGCAGGTAGCCGCGGGCCACGCCCGGCCCGCCGACGTGCAGCTCCCCGGCCGTGCCGACGGGCACGGGCGCGCCCGACTCGTCCAGCACGCGCAGGCGCACGTTGTCGACGGGGCGGCCGATCGCGATCTCGTCCGCATCCGGGCCGGGGGTGACCGTCTCGACGGTGCACAGCACGGTGACCTCGGTGGGCCCGTAGACGTTGGCGACCTCGTACGGCGTGCCGGGCCGCGGCCGGGTGCGCATCACGTCGCCGCCCATGAGCAGGTGGCGCAGCGGAGGCTGGGCCTCCGGCGGAAGCTGCAGCACCGCCTCGCCGAGGGCCGTGGGCAGGATGGAGAGCGTGACGCCCTGGGCCGCGTACCAGCGGGCGAGGGCGAGCGGATCCTTGCGTACGGTCTCGCCGGCGACGGTCAGCGAGGCCCCCGCGGTCAGCGCGGGCCAGACCTCGAGGACCGAGGCGTCGAAGCTCTGGCTGCACACGAGGGCGCTGCGGTCTGCGGGGGTGAAGCCGAAGCGCCGGTGGTGCCACGCGCACAGGTCGGCGACGGCGCGGTGCGGCACGGCGACGCCCTTGGGCTCGCCGGTGCTGCCCGAGGTGTAGATGACGTAGCACAGGGACTCGGCGCCGGCGGCGGATTCCGCGGGTCCCGCGGGAGCGGGGGTGCCGGCGGGGGCGTCGCCGGGAGTGACGACGGCGACGCCGTCCGGCAGCCGGAGCCCCGCCGCGTCCGTCTGCGTCTCCCGCGGAGCCACGACGACGCGGGCGCCGGATTCGGCGATCACCTTCTCGGCGCGGGCCCGGCCGAGGGCGGGGTCCAGGGGGACGTAGGGGCTGCCGGCCTTGAGGGCGGCGAGCATGGCGACGACCAGAGCGGCGGAGCGCGGCAGCCACAGGGCGACGGGTGCGCCGTCGGCGCCCCGCTCCCGGAGCACGGCGGCCAGCCGGGCGGCCCGCTCCTCCAGCTGACCGTAGGTCAGGATCTCGTCGCCGTCGAGCACGGCGGTGGCGCCGGGCGCCTCCGCGGCCCGGCGGGCCACCAGCTCGTGGACGGTGACGGCCTCCACGGCCCGCTGCGGGCCGCGCTCCCACTCGGCGGGCACGGGCCCGCCGGGCACGGCGGGTGCGACGGGTTCGTCAAGCGCGGTGAGTTCACCGGGCGCGGCCGGTGCGGGGCCCCCGGCCACCGCGGGTACGGGGCCGCCCGGCGCGGACGGTGCCGCATCGCCGGACGCCGGCCGCGCGAGCCGGGACAGGGGCGTGTCCGGGGAGGCGGCGGCCGCCGTCAGCAGGTCCCGGAAGGTGGCGAAGAACCGCTCGGCGGTCTCCGGGTCGAACAGGTCGGTGTTGTACTCCAGGTGGCAGCGGATGCCCTGCGGCTGGTCGGTGAAGTAGACGGTGAAGTCCGTCAGGGCCTTGTCCGGCCCCGCGTCCAGGGGCGTCGCACGCACGCCGGGCAGCTCGAAGCGGAACGGCTCGCTGCTCTGGAACTCGGCGAGCACCTGGAAGACGGGCGTGCGGTCCGTGACCCGCGGCGGGGCGATCTCGCGCACCACCGCCTCGAAGGGCACGCCCGCGTGGTCGTAGGCGTCGAGCGCGCGGCCGCGCACCCGGTCCAGCAGCGCGGCGAACGACGGGTCCCCGGAGAGGTCGAAGCGCAGGGCCAGGGTGTTGACGAAGAACCCGAGCAGGTCCTCGGCTCTCTGCGGCCGGTCGGAGACGGGGGTGCCGATGACGATGTCGTCCTGCCCGGTGACGCGGTGCAGCATGGCCGCGTACCCGGCGAGCAGGGTCGTGAACAGGGTGCTGCGGCGGGCCCGGCTCAGCTCGCGCAGGCGCGCGGAGAGCTCCGGGTCCAGGGTGCGGAAGACGGCCCGGCCGTTGGACGTCATGACCGCGGGGCGCGGCCGGTCGGTGGGCAGGTTCAGCTCCGGCAGCCCGCCGCCGAGCGTCTCGCGCCAGTACGCCAGGTCCGCGGCGGCCTCCGGGCCCTCCAGGGCCGCGGCCTGCTCGCGGGCGTGTTCGGCGTAGCTCCAGGTGAGGGCGGGCAGTCCGGGATCGGTGCCGTCGCGCCAGGAGCGGTAGAGCGCCGACAGGTCGCGGGTGAGGACGGTGGCGGAGGCCGCGTCGACCACGATGTGGTGCAGCGACAGCACAAGCACGTGCGCGTCGTCGGCGAGCTTCACGAGCCGGGTGACGAACAGGGGCCCTTCGGCGAGGTCGAAGCGGCGGGCGCTCTCGGCGGCCAGGGTCTCCCGCACCGCCTCGTCCCCGCGCCCCGTGCCGTCCACGACGCCGAAGTCGGGCTCGGAGGGGGGCCGTACGACCTGGCGCGGCTCGCCTCCGGTCTCCCGGAAGACGGTCCGCAGGCCCTCGTGGCGGGCCACGAGGCCGCGCAGCGCCGCGCGAAGTGCGGGCACGTCCAGTGCACCATCGAGGCGGATCGCCTTGGTCTCGTTGTACGCGGTGCGGCCCGGCAGCATGCGCTCCAGGAACCAGATCCGCTGCTGGCCCGGGGAGAGCGGGGCCTCCACGGCGGCGGGGGCGAGGGCGCCGGCGGGCTCCGGTGCGGGCGCCTGCTGCTCGCGCTGCCGGTAACGGCGGCGCAGGGCGTCGATGTGGGTGAGGCTCGCGCGCAGTTCGCCGGGCGCGACGCCGAAGTCGACGAGCGAGACGAGTTCGTCGGCGCCGGCGGCGGTCACCGTGTCCACGACGGGCGAGACGCTCTCGACGGTGCCGATCAGCGCCCGCTGGTCGCAGTAGCGGTCGTAGGCGCGGCGGAACACCACGTCGAGGTCGTCCTCGCTGAGGGAGGCGAGGTCCACGTTGTGCCCGAGGCTGTTGGTGACGCCGCCGAAGAGCGACAGCGACGCCCGCATGTAGCGCGACAGGGGCGCGTAGGCCTCGGCCCGGGCCGTCTCGTGACGATCGGCGAGGTAGGTGTGCAGGAGGACGGCCACGCGGCCGGCGGCCGGGTCCAGGCCGTGCTCCTCGCGGGTGCGGCGGTAGAGCGCGATGTTCTCCGCGAGCTGCTCGACGCTCTGCGTCATGAGGTTGGTGACGATGCCGAGGTCGTGGCGGGCGGCCAGCGCGAACGAGGCGGGGTTGCCGACCACGGCCGTGTACATCGGCGGGGCGTCCTGGACGGGCCGCGGGAAGAGCCGTACGTCGGCCTCGCCGTCGCCGGTGGTACGGCGCAGCGGTTCCCCCCGCCAGAACCGGCGCACCTGCTCCAGCTGCTCGTACATCGTCTCCTTGTGCCGGCCGAACCGGTCGGGGAAGAAGACGAAGTCGTTGGCGTGCCAGCCGCTGGCGATGCCGATGCCGACGCGGCCGCCGGAGAGGTTGTCGGCCATCGACCACTCCTCCGCGACCCGGATCGGGTCGTGGAGCGGCAGGACGACGGATCCCGCGTTCAGCCGGATCCGCCCGGTCTCCCGGGAGAGGGCGGCGGCGAGCACGGCGGGGTTGGGGAAGAGCCCGCCGAAGGAGTGGAAGTGCCGCTCGGGCATCCACAGCGCGTGGAACCCGTTCCGGTCGGCGAACCGGGCGGTCTCCATGAGCATCTCGTACTTGCCCTGCTGGTCGCCGTCCTCGGGGTAGTCGCCGAAGAAGTAGACGCTGAAGTCGGGGGTACGGGGGGTTTTCCGGGCCGCGGCCGAGGTGGCGGCCGCGGCCGCGTTCCAGGCCATGGAGACGGTACGCGGTGCCGGGGCGGAGCCCCGGGCCGGGGTCGCCGGGGCCGCCGGTTCCGGCGCCTTCGCGGCGACGGTGACCATGTCCGCTACCGACTCGCCGCCCGCCGCGGGCGCCGTCACCGCGCGGGCGCCGGGAAAGAAGCCCGCGCCCCGCAGCTCCCGCAGGGAGCCCTTGACCGCGTCCGCGACGAACTCCAGGTCACCGTCGGAGTGCGCGGTGGAGAGGA
The DNA here is from genome assembly GCF_051386535.1 of Streptomyces sp. URMC 127. Lineage (NCBI taxonomy): Bacteria > Bacillati > Actinomycetota > Actinomycetes > Kitasatosporales > Streptomycetaceae > Streptomyces > Streptomyces sp. URMC 127. The sequence continues at coordinate 23,076 of NZ_JBPQTW010000003.1, read as the reverse complement.
AGAAGTTCCGCCACTCCCACACGTGGACGCCGCGCAGCATCAGGTGGTGGTAGAGCAGCTCCATGTCCGCCCGGTGGTCGAAGCGGAACTGCGAGCCGAAGTGGCTCATCCGCAGCGGGAACTCCTCCGCCTCGAAGAAGGCGTTGAGCGTCGCGGCCAGCTCGGCCGTGCGCGCGTTGAGCCGCTCCTGCAGCAGCGGGCTGTGCTCCTTGAGGTGCGCGAGGACGGCCCGCGCGGCCACCATCGACACGGGGTGCTGGATGTACGTGCCGCCGAAGAACGTGGTGTCCGCGGGCGGGTAGCTGTCGTCGCCGTAGGACCAGTAACCGCCGTCGACGCCGTCCATGATGTCGGCGCGGCCGGCGATGGCCCCGATGGGGAAGCCGCCGCCGAGCAGCTTGCCGTAGGTGGCGAGGTCGGGCGTGACGCCGTACAGCTCCTGGGCGCCGCGGAGCGCGGGACGGAAGCCCGTCAGCATCTCGTCGAACATGAGGACGATGCCGTGGCGGGTGGTCAGCTCGCGCAGCTTGCGCACGAACTCCACGGGCTGCAGCGCCGGGTGGCGGCTCTGCACGGGCTCGATGATCACGGCGGCGATGTCGCCGGCGTGCTGCGCGATGACCTCCAGGGAGGCGTCGCTGCCGTAGTCGAGGACCATCAGGTCCGCCACCGCGCTGTCCGGGATGCCGCGGGAGACGGGCACGGTGAGCCTGTTCTCCGGGGTTCCGGAGGGGCGGCCGAGGACGGTGTCGGCGTGGCCGTGGTACGCGCCGAGGAAGGTGACGATCTTGTTGCGGCCGGTGGCGGAGCGGGCGAGGCGGATCGCCGCGGAGTTGGCTTCCGTACCCGAGTTGGCGAAGGCCACGCGCTCCATGCCGGTCAGCCCGGCCAGCAGTTCGGCCGCCTCGCCGGTCTCGGCGTTGCGGGGGCCGAGCTGGATGCCGCGGGAGAGGTGCTCGCGGACGGCCTCGCCGACGAACGCCGGCTCGTGGCCGAAGAGGAGCACGCCGAAGCCCATGGTGATGTCGACGTACTCGTTGCCGTCGACGTCCTGCAGGCGGGCGCCGCTCGCCCGGCGGCCGGCGATGGGGTAGAGCATCTCCTTCGTGCCGCTGCGGAAGCCGACGACGGCGCGGCTGTCGGCGAGGACGCGGCGGTAGCGCTGGGCGAGCTGCTTGGAGGTGGGGGTCTTGGCGGTGTAGCGGCGTACGAGATCGGCCAGGTGCTCCTGCTGGGCGCGCGAGGCGTCGCCCCGGACCATACCGGAGGCGCGCGAGACGGTCACCCGGGGGCCGTGGACGCTGCGGGGCGCGGCGGCCGGCTCCGCGGGCCGTTCCGCTGCCGGGCCGCCCGCGCCCGTCGTGGCCGCTGTGTCCGTGGTGCCCGTGGTACCAGTGGTGCCCGTCGCGCCCGTGGTGCCCGTCGCGCCGCCGATCTGCTCGGAGATGCGCCGCGAGAGCTCGGTCATGGCGGCGAGGTCCTTCTCAAGGGCCGCCGAGGCGGCGTCGAGGCCGCTCACCGGGTCACCGCCGCCGTGCTGCCGTTGAGACCGGCCGTCGCGGCGGCGGTCTGCAGCGACAGCAGCTGGGAGAGCTGGGACATCATCTGCAGCTGTATCTGCGATATCTGCTGCAGCTTGTGAGCGAGGTCCTCCAGCTCCTGGCGCGTGGCGTACTGGGGTGCGCCGGCTTCCGGGACGGCGGGGGCGGCCGCGGCCGCGGGAGCAACGGGGGCCGCCGGAGCGGCAGGCGCGGGCGCTGCAGGCCACTGCTCCGCGGCGGGCGGCGCGGGCGCCGCCGGAGCCACCGGCGGCGCGGCAGGCGCGGCCGCCGCCTCCAGGGTCTCCCCCGGCATCCGCGCGGTGATGAGCTCCGCGAGCCGCCGCGGCGTGCCCGTCTCCTCGAACAGCTCCCGCATCGAGACCTTGACGCGGAACTCCTGCTCCAGTTCGCGCAACGCGCTGATCATCTGGAGCGAGTCCGCGCCGAGGTCGAAGAAGGAGGTCTCGCCGGTGATGGCGTCCGGGTCGTGGCCGAGGTGCCGGGCGGCCGACTCCACGATGCTGCGGAGGACCCGCTCGACCGCTGCCTGGTGCTGTACCACTGTGGCTCCATCTGTCGCTGGTGTTCCGGTACGTACGGCCGTCAACTCCGGCCCTGTCCAGTAGTCCTTGTGCTGGAAGCGGTAGCCCGGCAGCGGGATCCGGCGGCCCCCGCAGCCCGCCAGCAGCGGCCGCCAGTCAAGGTCCGCGCCCGCGCAGTGCAGGCCCGCCGCCGCGCCCCACAGCGCGCCCAGGCCCGTGCCGCGGCGCAGCGACGGCAGGGCGGGCACCTGCGGCAGGGCCCGGCGCGCCAGGCCGCTGAGCGTGGTGTGGGGCCCGATCTCGACCACCGCCGCCGGCTTCTGCGCGCCGACGGTGCGCAGCGCCTCGTCGAAGCGGACCGGCTCCCGGGTGTGCCGCAGGAAGTACGCGGTGTCCGGTGTCCAGCCGGGCGCCCGGAGCGCGCCGTCCACGCCGCTGACGAAGGGGATCCGGAGGGGCCGGAAGGCGATGTCGCCGAGCGCCGCCCGGAAGTCCTCCAGCATCGGCTCCACGAGGGCGGTGTGGAAGGCGCGTTCCACCGGGAGGCGCTCGCCGGGCGTGCCGCGCTCCTCCAGCAGGGCGAGCACCCGGTCCACGGCGGCGACGGGCCCGGCGAGGACGTGGGAGCGCTCCCCGTTGGCCACGGACAGCTCGGCGCCCGGGACTTCGGCGGCGAGGGCGAGGGCCGCGCCGCGGGTGAGCGGCACGGCGGCCATGGCGCCGGGGGCGCACAGCTTCTGCATCAGCCGGCCGCGGGCCGCGGTAAGGCGCAGGCCGTCCTCCAGCGTGAGGGCTCCGGCGGCGTGGAGGGCCGCGTACTCGCCGACGCTGTGCCCGGTGACGAGCCCGGGGGCGACGCCCGTCTCCCGCCACAGCCGGACGAGCGCGCACTGCAGCGCGAACAGGGCGGGCTGGGCGGTGTCGGTGGCCCACGGGGAGTCCGCGCCGCCGGCCCCGGCGGCGCCGAGCAGCCCGTCGAGCAGGGAGCCGCCGCCGAGGTCGCGGTGGTGGCCCTCGCAGGCGTCGAGCACGTCCCGTACGGCGGGGAAGCGCTCGTAGAGCTCCGCCGCCATGCCCGGGTACGGGCTGGCCTGGCCGGTGAACTGGAAGGCGACGCCCGCCGCGCCGTCGCGTGGTGCCGTCCCGGCCGTGACGGCCGCCGTGGCCTCGCCCGCGAGCCAGCCGTCGAGGGCGGCGGCGAGCGCGGCGGGTGCGGTGCCGCGGGCGGCGAGCCGGTGGCGGCCGTGGGCGCGGCCGAGCGCGGCGGTGGTGACGAGGTCGGCCGGGCGGGTGCCGGGGCGCTCCCGCAGCCGGTCGCGGAAGGCGCGGGCGTTGGCGGCCAGCGCCTCCTCGCTGCTGCCGGAGACCAGCAGGACGTCCGGCGGGGCCGGGGCGGCGGCCGGGCGGGGCACGGGCTCGGGGGCCTGTTCGAGGACGAGGTGGACGTTGGTGCCGCCGATGCCCAGGGAGGTCAGGCCCGCGCGGCGCGGGTGGTCGCCCTCGGGCCAGGGCCGGGCGGCGGCCGGGATGTAGAAGGGGCTGCCGTCCAGGGCGAGCAGCGGGTTGGGGGCGGTGAAGTTCGCCATCGGCGGGATGAGGCCGTGCTCCAGGACGAGCAGCGTCTTGATCAGGCCGGCCAGGCCGGAGGCCACGTCGAGGTGGCCGATGTTGGCCTTGGTCGAGCCGAGTGCGCAGTAGTGGGTGCGGTCGGTGTCCTCGCGGTACGCGGCCGCGGCCCCGTCGAACTCGATGGGGTCGCCCTTGAGGGTGCCGGTGCCGTGGGTCTCCAGGTAGCCGATGGTGTCCGCGCCGACGCCCGCCCGGTCCAGGGCGCGGCGGATCGCGGCGCGCTGGCCGCCGGCGCTGGGGGCGCTGTAGGCCTTCTTGTCCGCGCCGTCGTTGGTCGTGCCCCAGCCGCGGATGACGCCGCGCACGGTGTCGCCGTCGGCGAGGGCCCGGTCCAGCCGCTTCAGGACGACGGCGGCGACGCCCGTGCCGCCGACAGTGCCGTCCGCGCCCGCGTCGAAGGCGCGCAGCCGGCCGGACTTCGAGAGGATGGAGCCCTTGACGTACCGGTAGCCCAGGACCTGGGGGACGTGGATCGCCGTGGCGCCGGCGAGGGCGACGTCGCAGTCGTCCGCGAGCAGCGCCTGCGCGGCCGTCTGCACGGCCACGAGCGAACTGGAGCAGGCGGTCTGCACGCTGACCGCGGGGCCGGTGAGGCCGAGCCGGTAGGCGGCGCGGGTGGCGGTGAAGTCGGGGGCGTTGCCCGTCACGATCTGCATCCCCGCCATCCAGTTGTCGGCAGGGGTGCTCGGGAGGACGTTGTTGAGCTGGTAGGTCTCCAGCGTGTACAGGTGGTAGCCCGCGGTGGCCCAGACGCCGATCCGGCTGCCGTCGCGCTCGTCCGGGTAGCCCGCGTCCTCCAGGGCGTGCTGCGCGCACTCCAGGAACAGGCGCTGCTGCGGGTCCGTCAGCTGCGCCTCGCGGGCGCTCATCCCGAAGTGCGGGGCGTCGAAGCCGGTGATGTCGCCGAGGATCCCCGAGGCTCCGACGAAGCCGGGGTCCTCGTACTGCTCGGCGGGCACGCCCGCCGCGGCGAGCTCCTCGCGGGTGAAGCGGGTGATGCGGTCCGTCCCGTCGCGGATGATGCGCCAGAACTCCTCGGGGGTGTCCGCCCCCGGTAACCGGAAGGCCAGTCCGATGACGGCGACGGCCCGGTCGGCGTGCTTGCGGTGGTGGGGCGTGGGTGTCATGAGCTGCGGCCTTCCGCCGTCGATACGTCCCGGGCCGCCCGGTCGTCCCGGCCCTCCGGCCGGTCCGGGCGCCGGGTGGGGGTGCCGCCGCGGCCGGCGAGCACGGCCAGCAGGACGACGCACAGGGCGATGGCCAGTCCGTGGAAGGAGGCCACGACCTGCAGGGGGGAGAAGGACTCCAGCAGGGCCGCGCTGACGAGCATGCCGAGGCCGAAGCCGGTGTTCTCGGCGGAGGCGGACAGCCCGAAGAGCCGGCCGCGCTCGGCGTCGGGGGCGGCCTGCAGACGGGAGACGTAGACGATCTCCGTGAACCCGTCGGCCATGCCCGCCACCAGCGCGGCGGCGATGGTGGGCACGGTGGGCAGGCCCGCGAAGACGACGATGAACGCCGCCGACATCAGGCACGCCCCGAGCGCGAACGCCCGCTCCCCCGGGGTCCGGCCGGTCTTCTTGGTGACCCGGCCGAACAGCTGCTGCGCGACGATGTTGCCGAGGGCCCAGGTGGCCCAGAACTGGCTGATGAACGTGGCCGGGTGGGCGGGGTCCAGGCTGTCCGAGTAGATGGGCAGGGCCACGTTGTGGGACGAGGAGCCCAGCCCGTCGACCGCCCGGACGGCGATCATCACCGCGAGCAGGGGCGCCGTGCGCAGCAGCGCCCGGGCGAAGCCCTTGGCGGCGCCGCTCTCCTCCTGCTCCGCGGCTCCCTCCGCCGGGGCGCCGGCGGCCGCCGACCGGGTCCGTACGGGCAGCAGGAACATGATGGTCGCGGAGATCACGAAGGTGACGGCGTCCAGGGCGAACGCCGTGGCGTAGCCGAGGTGCGCCACGACCAGGCCGGACGACGCGAAGCCCGCGATCATGGCGAGCGAGCGGCCGGTGACGAGCAGGCCGTTGGCGCGGGCCCGGTGCTCGGCCCCGACGATCTCCGGCACGCTGCTGCGCAGCGCGACCTGGGAGACCGTCGCGCAGGACCCGGTGATCACCGCCAGGGCGAAGAGCAGCCCCACGCGGGCGCCGTCCGGGGCGAGCAGCAGCGCGAGCAGGGCGAGCGCCTGGGTGAGGTCGGCGCCCACCATCAGGCGCTTGCGGTCGCGGGTGGAGACGAGGCGCCCGGCGACGAAGCCGGCGAGCACGCTGGTCACGAGGCGTACGGCCATGAACAGACCGGCGGTGAGCGCGCTGCCGGTGACGTGGTAGATGAAGACGTTCAGCGCCACCATGTTCAGGTAGCTGCCGTACGCCGAGATTCCGTTGCCGACGACGAGCAGGCGGAAGTGCCCCACGCGCGGTCCCCCTCCGGTCGCTCCGGGCCTTGGCGCCGCGGTCGGCGGCGCCTCTCACACTCGCCCGGTTCGAAGCGGGGCTGGAGCCGCTGAAGTTGGGGACTTGACAGCCGTCCTGCCTTTAATTAAAGGGCCATTGACAGGACGGTCACTCTCTTTTACTTGCATTTAGCAGAGTTCGTGGTTAGATCCCTCTAAAAGCGTCGCGCGGGCGGACGACCTTCACCCGCGGCCGGCCGCAGGCCACCCATGCCGCGCGGCTCCGCCAGCCCCATGGAGACGAGATGCCCGGCCGCAGCGTCCAGACCGCACCGCCGCGCCTGTCGCCCCGCGAGCGGCAGGTGCTGGCCCACATCGGCGCCGGGCTCACCTACCACCAGACGGCCAGGCGGCTCGGCATCAGCGTCCACACCGTGGGCACCTACCTGCGCCGTATCCGCGCCAAGCGCCCGGCCCCCACGCTCGCCGACCTGGTCCGCCTCAGCCTGACCCAGGACGCGGGCCGCAGCGGCTGACACGAGACGGAAACGAGACGGCCCCCCGATCCGCGGGGCGGATCGGGGGGCCGTCTCAGGCGCGTGGTGCGGGCGGCGCGGTCAGTCGGCGGTGCCGACCGGCTCGGGCCGGGCCTCGGCCGGCTCGGCGGCACGGGCCGCCTCGGCCTTCTTCGCCTTGATCTTCATGACGACCAGCGAGCCGAGGCCGAAGAGCACGGCGGCGAGCAGGCCGAGCCAGGAGAACTTCTTCAGCCACTCCTCGGCGACCTTGCCGACGGAGTAGATCACGGCGACGGTGCCGCCGGCCCAGACGATGCCGCCGAGCACGTTGGCGATCAGGAACTTCCAGTACGGCATCTTCAGGACGCCCGCGAGCGGGCCGGCGAAGATCCGCAGCAGGGCGATGAAGCGGCCGACGAAGACCGCCCACATGCCCCACTTCTGGAAGGACCGCTCGGCGGTGGCCACGTGGTGCGGGCCGAAGTGCTTGGGGAACTTGCGGCCGAGCCACTCGAGCAGCGGCTTGCCGCCCTTGCGGCCGATCAGATAGCCGATGGAGTCGCCGATGATCGCGCCCGCAACGGCGCACGCGCCCAGGACGTACGGATTGATGTGGTCCTGGGTGGCCGCCATGAGCGTGGCGCTGACGAGGACGATCTCACCGGGAAGCGGAATACCCAGGCTCTCCAGCCCGATGACCCCGCCCACCAAGAGGTAGACGGCGATCGCCGGTACTGATTCGAGCCACTCCTGGATGTGCAACGCCGGTTCCTCCCCGGTTTGACGATCTCTTCCCGGCGCGCGCCGCGAGGCGCACGCCGGGAAGCCTACTGGAGGAGAGGACTCCCTCAGGCGCCCGCAGGTTGCGGCGGAGCGGCTACTTGTTCGGCCGGAGGGTCCAGACGACCGTCATCTCGCCGGTCACCGCGCCGTCCTCGCGGGTGATCGCCACGTGGACCGGGAACTCCGGCCGGCCGCCCTCGTCGAGTTCGGCGACGACCTCGGCGGCCGGGCGGCCGAGCTCCGCGGTGGCGGTGACGGGGCCCATGGCGAGCTTCTTGTAGCCGATCTCGGCGCTGACGGCCAGCGGCACGGCGCGGGAGAGCTGGTCGCCGAAGGCGGCGAGGACGATCGCGCCGCTCGCGGACTCGGCGAGGGTGAACATCGCGCCGGCGTGCGGGCCCCCGACGTGGTTGTGGTAGTCGGGCTGGTCGGGCAGGCGGACGACGGCGCGCTCCGCGCCCGCCTCCTCGAAGACGAGGTTGAGCGTCTTGGCCATGGGCACGGTGGCCAGGAGCATGTCGCCGATCGAGGGCTGGGTGCTGGTCTCGGACATGCCCGCAAGTTACCAGCCGGTAGTAACAGTGGGAAGGGGCGGGCTCACCGGGATCACCATCTGCCTCTATGGTTATCGGCCATGTGGCCAGGACAGCAGCCGCCCGGGGGCGAGCAGAACCCGCAGGACGCGAATCCGTACAAGACACCGGGACCGCCGCCGGGACCGCCCTCCGGCGCGCAGCCGGGCTACCCGCAGCCCAGCCCGTACCAGCAGCCGGGCTACCCGCCGGCCGGGCAGGGCCCGAACCCCTACCAGCAGCAGCCCCCGGGCCCGCCGCCCGGCGGGCAGCAGTGGCCCACGCCCGCGCCCGGCGGCGCGCCCGAGCCGCCGCGGGACAACCGCAAGCGGACCACGGTCATCGCGATCAGCGCCGCGGTCGCGGTGGTGGCCGCGGCCGTGATCACCGGCGTCGTCGTGCTGAAGGACGACAAGACGGAGAACGTGGCCCACAACGACCCGACGAAGGCGCCGACCGCGGCTCCCTCCGCCTCGTCGGCGGCGCCGTCCCAGGGCGCGAGCGAGGACCCGGCGGACAACCCGCGCGCGAACGTCGAGGTCAAGCCCGTGATCAACGGGTGGAAGGTGGTCACGAACAGCAAGCGGCACGTGGCCTTCGACGTGCCGTCCGAGTGGAAGGTCGGCTCCCCGGGGACGAGCTTCGGCTTCCAGGACGAGGACGACCACTCCTTCCCGCCCAACGGCAAGGGCATCACCATGTCCGGCGTGGCCTACTTCAACGAGGACCGCTGCGAGAAGGACGCCACCCCCGTCGCCGCCGGCACCAAGGGCGCCCAGGGCGCCAAGAGCGAGGCCGACGCCGCCGAGAACGAGGCGCTGAACTGGCTCTTCTGGGGCTTCGACCAGAAGAAGACCGGGAAGTTCAACTACTCCAAGGGCAAGGAGTTCAAGAGCGACCACGGCATCACCGGCGTCTCCTCCTCGGCCACGGTCACGGGCGTCGCGAAGAAGCACCACTGCGCCACCAGCGCCAAGTCGGTGACGGTGACGTACAAGGACGTCAACGGCGACCTGGCCACGTGGTGCCTCTACAGCGCCACGGGCACCGAGGACGAGGTCCCCGACGACGTCATCAAGAAGATCATGAGCTCCCTCAGGCCCCTGAAGAGCTCCTGATCCCTCAGGCCGCCGGGCGGCTGCTCCGCGTCAGCCCACGCTGAACGCCCCGCCCGGCGGCTCCGGAGAGCCCACCGCGTCCGCGTCGTGCACCGGCGCGGCCCCGGCGGTGAACCGCTCCAGGGCCGCGCCGTGCTCGACCCGGGCCGGGAAGGCGTCGGCGGCGGCGCGCCGGGCCAGCGCCGCGACCGGCAGCTCGGCGTGCGAGGCGACGAGGATCCCGTTGCCGAAGCGGCGCCCGCGCAGCACCGGCGGCTCCGCGATCAGGCACACGTGCGCGAAGACCTCCGCGAAGCCGGCCACCTGCGAGCGGAGGAAGGTGAACGGCGCGCCGTCGGCGAGGTTCGCGGCGTAGCGGCCCCCGGGCCGCAGCACCCGGGCGGCGGCCCGCGCGTACTCCAGCGAGGTCAGGTGCGCCGGGACGCGGGAGCCGCTGAAGACGTCCGCCACGATCACGTCGGCCGACGCCGCGGGAGCCGCCTCGAGCTCGCTGCGCGCGTCACCGGCGATGACCTCGATGCCGGAGCCGTGCGGCAGCGGCAGGTGCTCGGCGACGAGCGCGAGCAGCCCGCGGTCCGCCTCGACGACGCGCTGCCGGGAGCCCGGGCGGGTGGCGGCCACGTAGCGGGGCAGGGTGAGCGCGCCGCCGCCGAGGTGCAGCACGTCGAGCGGGTGGTCCGGCCCGGCGGCGGTGTCGAGGACGTGGGCGACCCGCTGGGCGTACTCGAATTCGAGGTGGGTGGGGTCGTCCAGGTCGACGTACGACTGGGGCGAGCCCTCCACGGTGAGCAGCCAGGCCCGCGGCCGGTCCACGTCGGGCAGCAGCTTGGCGGTGCCCCAGTCCACGTCCCGCGTGACGGGTATCGGTTCTCCTGGTTCGTTCACGCCCCCATTGTGCGGTCAGCGGTCAGCGGTGCGGTGCCAGGACCGTGCCGGTGCCGACGGTGCGGCCGCCTTCGCGGACGACGAAGGGGAGACCGGCCTCCAGCGGGACGTCCCGGTCGAGGGCGACGGACGCCGTGAGGGTCTCTCCGGGCAGCGCGACGCCGGGCCCGCCGAGGTGCAGGGTGCCGGGGACGCCGGCCGTGCGGAGGTGGAACTGCGGGCGGTAGCCGGAGAAGACGGGGGTGTGCCGGCCGCCCTCGTCCGCCCCGAGCAGGCGCAGGTCCGCGGCGAAGCGGCGGCGGGGCACGACGGTGCGGGGAGCGGCGAGGCTGTCGCCGCGGCGCGCCGCGCGGCGGTGGACCCCGCGGAGCAGCAGGGCGACGCGGTCGCCGGCCTGCGCGGCGCCGAGCGGGCGGCCGAAGCTCTCCAGGCCGGTGACGAGGGTGGTCAGGGGGCCTTCCCGGCCCAGGAGTTCGACGCGGTCGTCGAGCAGGACGGTGCCGCGCTCGACGACGCCGGTGACGGCCGTGCCGCGCCGGGGCAGGGTGAGGACCCGGTCCACGGAGAGCAGGAAGGGCGCGTCCGCGTAGCGCAGGGGCGCCGGCACGTAGGTGTCGACGGCGTCGAGCAGGGCCTCGACGGCGGCGGTCCAGCGCGGGTCGCCGTCGAGGGCGCGCAGGCCCGAGACGCGGACGACCGCGGTGTGCCCGCCGTCGTAGCCGTGGGCGGTGAGCAGGGCGCGGACCTCGCGCTCGGTCAGGCCGGTGCGCTCCGGGTCGCTCACGTCGGCCTTGGTGAGCGCGACGACGAGGTGGCGGACGCCCGTGCTGCGGGCGAGCAGCAGGTGCCCGGCCGTCTGGGCGGCGGGCCCGTCGGCAGCGGAGACGACGAGGACGGCGCCGTCGATGCGTGCCGTGCCGGCGAGGAGGTTCGCGGTGAAGCGGGGGTGGCCGGGCGGGTCGGTGTGGGCGTAGTGGCGGGTGTCGGTCTCGTAGGCGACGTGGGCGCAGGCGACGGTGCGGCGGTGGCCGGCCGACACGGTCTCCTCCGGGGCGCGGTCGAGGCGGGCGGGCGGGACGAAGACGGCCCGGCCGCGGTCGCCGAGGACCTTGGTGACGGCGGCGGTGAGCGTGGTCTTGCCGTGCCGGGAGTGGCCGAGGATTCCGATGTTGAGATGCGGTTTGTGGCGCGGAAGGCCTGATAGTGGCCGGTGCATGCGGTCGATGCTCGCGTACGGGGTGCGGAGCGTCGAACGGTTTTCGCAGGCGGGGCCCGCTGCGCGGAGGGAACGCGCGGACGGCATCCGGGTGAACGCAGCGGTAAGGAGTGTTCCGCTTCCGCCCCGTCTTTCCGGGATGACGACCTCTTTATATCCCTGTCGGTTAGGCTCCAGCGATGCCCGTTCCCGCCGCGCCCTCCCCCGGCCCCGCCGAGCGCCGTCCGCTTGCCCGGCCCGCCGCGTGGTTCCGCCTGGGCCTGCTCGTCGCCCTGCTCGCCGCCGCGGCGGTCACGGTGCTCGCCCTGCATCCGGAGCGGCTGCTCGCCCAGGGCTGGCCGCAGCTGTCGGGGGGCGCGGCCGTCGTGCTGTTCTCCGCGGCGTACGGGGTGTGCACGGCGGCGTTCGTGCCGCGCCCGATCCTCAACATCGCGGCGGGCGCGCTCTTCGGCGCCCCCGCGGGGACGGCCGCGGCCGTCGCGGGCACGGTCCTGGGCTCGGCCGCGTCCTTCGGGCTGGGCAGGCTGCTGGGGCAGGACGCACTGCGCCCGCTGCTGCGCGGGAAGTGGCTGCGGGCGGCGGACCGGCAGCTGAGCCGGCACGGCTTCCGCTCGATGATGGCCGTCCGGCTCTTCCCGGGTGTGCCCTTCGCCGCCGCCAACTACTGCGCCGCCGTGTCCCGGGTGCGGTGGGCGCCGTTCCTGCTGGCGACCGCCCTGGGCAGCGCGCCCGCCACGGCCGCGTACGTGATCGCCGGCAGCCACGCCACGGCGCCGACGTCGCCCGCCTTCCTCGGGGCGACGGCGTTCATCGCGGTGACCGGGCTGGCGGCGGTGGTCGTGGCGTGGCGGAAGAAGGGCCTGACGCGGCGGCTGTCCCGCTCGTAGCGTGCTGCTCTCCGGGCCGCCTGCACGGTGGCCGCCCGGCCGTCCGCCATCCGGGCGGACCGGCGCGCGCGGGTGCCGCCGGGGTGCTGTCCTGGCCTGGACACCACCGAAAGGAGCCGTCCCGTGATCCCCGTCGAACAGCTCTCCGACCCCGCCGTACGGACGCTGGTGAGCGCCCTCAACGCGGGCGACCGCACCGCCTTCCACGAATCCCTCGCGCCGGGCGCGACGATGGCGGACGACGGCACCGACCGCAACCTCACCCAGTGGGCCGACCGCGAGATCTTCACGTCCAACGGCCACATGGACGTCGAGTCCGAGAGCGACGACGGCCTGTCCCTCGTCGCCCGCTACCGCAACGACACATGGGGCGAGATGCGTACGAAGTGGTACTTCACCGTGGACGGCGGGAAGGTGACCCGGTTCGAGACGGGCCAGGCCTGACGGGCCGTCCGGTGCCCGGGGCCGGGCGAGGGGCGGGAGCCGACAAGCGGGCGCGGGCCGCGCAAGTCCGGCTCGTACCCTTTCGGGGCGCCTTAGGGGGATGAGGTGCCCCACGGCAATACCGGGACGGTAGCGGGCGGGTCACGATTGATGCAGACCGGCGTTCGAGGGGTTGTTACCGAGGGTACGGTTCCCCGGTCGTTTCACACCTCACGTAACCCGAACCTCCGGGGGATGCATGCGCACCACTGCCGTCACCGTCGCCGCCTTCAGCCTCGCCGCCGCCCTGTCACTCTCCGCCTGCAGCGACGAATCGAAGGCCGAGACCGTGAAGCCGGCCGGCTCGTCGCCCTCGGCCGCCCCGGCGGGGCCGTCGGCGGAGCCGCTGGCCCTGGGCAAGGGCACGGAGACCGTCGGTGCGGGCGGCGGCGGCAAGCTCGGCATCACGCCGGTGAGCGTCGTGTACGCGGCCAAGACCGCGACCGACAAGCCCTCGCACGGCCTGTACGCCGTGGTCGCCGTGCAGGAGCGGCCGCTCACGGACACCGCGGCCGCGGAGACCACGCCGACCGAGAAGGGCGGCTGGCAGTGGATAGCCGGCGACGGCCAGGCCGTCAGCAGCGAGCCGAACGTCTTCCTGCCCGGCCTGGACGCGGGCGGCCCGATCCGGGCCGGCGCGACCCAGCTGCGGGCGCGCACGTTCGACATCACGGCGGCGCAGCGCGGCGGCGTCCTCACCTACACGGACGGCGAGGGCAAGACCTTCCGCTGGCAGATCCCCGCCCAGGACTCCGGGCCGCAGGCGGCTCAGGTCAAGAAGGCGCTGGGCGGCTGACGCCCGCCCTCCGGATGCGCGGCACGGCCGCCCGGCGCAGGCTGTGCACATGGGCACGAGACTGCCGCTGCGGGCGGCCGTGGCCTGCGCGGCCGCGGCCGCGGTGGCGACGGCGGCCGCGGCCTGCGGAAGCTCCGGCAAGGCCGGCACGACCATCACGCTCCCGGGCGGCCCGTCGGCCTCCCCGAAGTCGCGCACGGCCTCCTTCGGGGACACCTACGCCTACCCCGACGGCCTCAGGGTGACGGTGTCCCAGCCGGTGAAGTTCACCCCGAGCGGCACCGCCCTCGGCCACGAAGCGGGCAACCAGGCCGTCAAGTTGACGGTCGCCCTCACGAACGGCGGCAAGAAGCCCCTCGACACCGCGGGCGTGCTGGTCACCCTGGAGTCCGGCGACAAGGCCGACCGGGCCCGGCAGGTCTTCGACAGCGCGAGCGGCGTCGGCACGCCGTTCACCGGCGCCCTGGAGCCGGAGCGGTCCGGCAAGGCCACGCTCGCCTTCGACGTGCCGCCGGGCGGCCTCGGCCGGCTGAACGTCGCCGTCCGCCCCGGCTTCGGCCAGGACCGCGAAACGGCCCACTGGACGGGCCCGGCCCACTGACGCCGGGCGCCGAGCCGCAGCAGGACGTTCCGCTGATCCGCGCAGCACGCGTGCGGCTGCCGAAGCGGGACGGCCCGTGGTCCACTCGCCACGCGCGTGGCTCGGGTCGCGGGCACGTGGCGCCCGCGCTGAGCCGAAGCAGGATCCCTTGATCCACTCCTCGCGCGCCCCGCCAGGGTGGTGGCCGCGGCACGTCCGGCACCGCCGGGCAGCCGCGTTGGTGGTTGCGCACCGTTGAGACGGCCTCATCCGGGAAGGATGAGCCCGCCGCGGCGAGCAAGCCCCGCGGCGAGGGTCCGGCGGAACGCGCGGCCACCGCAACCGGCGCGTGCGGCTGACGAAGCACGACGGTCCGTTGATCCACCCGGGCGGCCCCCGGCCCCCGGCGCCTGGCTAGAGTGGCGGCTTCGGCACCGTGCGGACACCGCCGGCCCGCACCACCGTGGTGACGCGCCGTTGCGGCGGGCCATTCTTTCCCGCCGGAACGGCGAGAAGCCCGACGGCGTGGGTCCGGCGGAACGTGCGATGACCGCAACCGGCGCGTTCGTCACGGCCGCCGGAACGCACTGCGTTGGGAGTCACTTTGATCGTCGTCGACGCCTCCGCCCTCGTGCTCGCCCTCGCCGACGACGGGGCGCGGGGCGAGAGCGCCCGCGCCGCGCTCGCGGCGGACGCCGACTGGGCCGCCCCCGAGCACATCCTCGTGGAAGTGATGCAGTCGCTGCGCGGCATGTACCTGGCGGGGCAGGTGACCGCCGAGCGGGTGGCGGAAGTCGCCGGGCGGCTGCCGGGGCTGACCCTGCGGAAGGTGCCCGTCGAGCCGCTGCTCGGGCGGATGTGGCAGCTCAAGGACAACCTCACGCCCGACGACGCGGCTTACGTCGCCGTCGCCGAGGAGCTGGGGGCGACGCTCGTGACGGCCGACCTGCGGCTGCTGCGCGCGACCGGCCCGCGCTGCCCGATCCGCGGCATCACCGACGCGGCCGGCACCACCCCCGCCGCCGCCCGGTGAACGGGGCCACGATGGCTCCTCCGGCAGCCGCCGACGACGCCGTGCTCCTGCGCCGGGAAGGCCGCGTGGGCCGCATCACGCTCAACCGGCCCCGGGCCCTCAACGCCCTCACCCACGCCATGGTCCGCCGCATCGCCGGCGCCCTGGACGCGTGGGAGCACGACGCCGCGGTAACGACCGTGCTGCTCGACGGCGCGGGCGAGCGCGGCCTGTGCGCGGGCGGCGACGTACGGGCCGTGCACGACGACGTCCGGGCCGGCGGCGGCGCCGCGGCCCGGGAGTTCTGGCGCGACGAGTACCGCCTCAACGCCCGCATCGCCTCCTACCCCAAGCCCTACGTCGCCCTCATGGACGGGCTGGTGATGGGCGGCGGGGTCGGCCTGTCGGCGCACGGCGGCGTACGGGTCGTCACCGAGCGCTCGTCGGTGGCCATGCCGGAGACGGGCATCGGCTTCGCGCCCGACGTCGGCGGCACGTTCCTCCTCTCCCGGGCCCCCGGCGAGCTCGGCACGCACCTCGCGCTGACCACCGCCCGCATGGGCCCGGGCGACGCCCTGCACGCCGGGTTCGCCGACCACTTCGTGCCGGCCGGGCGGCTCGCGGAGTTCACGGCCGCCCTGGCGGAGGCCGGACCGGCCGAAGCCGTACGGGCCTTCGCCGCCCCGGCCCCCGCCTCCGGCCTCGCCGAGGACCGGGACTGGATCGACCACTGCTACGCCGCCGGCACCGTAGAGGAGATCCTCGGCCGGCTGGCGGACAGCGGCGCGCCCGGGGCCGCGAAGGCGGCGGAGGCGATCCTGGGCAAGTCGCCGACGGCGCTGAAGGTCACGCTCAGCGCTTTGCGCCGCGCCCGCCTGCTGCCCGAGCTGGCCGACGTGCTGGAGCAGGAGTACCGCGTGATGTGCGCCTCGCTGGCCGACCCCGACCTGCTGGAGGGCATCCGCGCACAGGTCGTGGACAAGGACCGCAGGCCGCGGTGGCAACCGGCGAAGCTGGAGGACGTGACGGACGCGGACGTCGCGCGGCACTTCGCGGCGACGCCCGGGCACGGGCTCGGTCTCGCCCTGTAGCCGCCCTGGCCGCCCCCGTCGCGGCCCCGCCCGCTACGTGCCGAACAGCTGCGTCCAGTAGGTGCCCGCGCGGCTGCCGGTGGCGTAGCCGACGCCGATGTACGCGAAGTCCGGCTTGAGGATGTTGGCGCGGTGGCCGGGGCTGTTCATCCAGCCCCGGACGACCTCCGCCGCGCTGCGCTGCCCGCACGCTATGTTCTCGCCGATCCCCGGGTGCGGGGCGCCCGCGGCACGCGCCCGGTCCCAGGGCTCGCTGCCTTCGGGCGAGGTGTGGGAGTAGAAGTCACGGGCGACCATGTCGTCGCTGTGCGCCTGCGCGGCGGCGGCCAGCCGGTGGTCGGCCGCCAGCGGGCGCAGCGCGGCCGCGGCGCGCTCGGCGTTGGTGAGCGCGGTGACCTCCTCGGTGAGCCGGGCCAGGCCCCCGGGAGTCATGGGTGCGGCCCACAGCGCGGTCCAGTACACGTCCCCGCCGGGGCCGCTGGCGTGGGCCGCACCGATGTGGACGACGGCCGGGTCGCGGAAGGGCCGGGCCCGTGCGGGGTCCGCGAGGCAGTACGCCGCGAACTCGGCGGGCGTGCGCGGCCCCGACACGAGGTGCTCGGCCACCGTCAGGCAGCGGTAGCCGGACGCGGCGACCCGGTGGAAGAGCGAGGTGCCGTCCGGGCTCTCGGCGGCGAGGCGGCCGTGCGCGGCCATGTCCGCGGCGTGCGCGCGGGCCGCGGCGGCGAGCCGGTGGTCGGCGGTCACGGGCGGTGCTCCGGCGGCGGCCCGCTCGGCGTTCACCAGCGCGGTGAAGGCGTCGGCGGTGCCGGGCGCACCGTACGCTCCGCCGGCCGCAGGAGCGGGGCTCCGTCCCGGCGTCCCGGTCCCCGCGCCGTCGTCCGCGACGTCCACGCCGAAGTCCCTGGCGACGCCCGCGAGTCCGTCCGCGTACCCCTGGCCCAGGGCCCGTATCTTCCAGCCGGTGCCGCGCCGGTAGAGCTCGGCGAGCAGCAGCACGGTCTCCGGCCCGGGGCGCGGCGGCACGAACCGGGCCAGGACCCCGCCCCCGCTGCCGGCGACGGTCAGGACCGGTACGGGCAGCGCCCCGAGCCGCGTGCCGGGCTGCTCCGGGCTGACCACGACCGTGACGCGCGCGGCGCCGTGCCGCAGCCGCCGCGGGTCGACGGTGACGGTGTCGCCGGCGAGCCGGGCGCCGGGGGCGGCCGGCTGGTTGTAGAAGACGAAGTCGCCGTCTCCGGCGACCTTTCCGCTCTCACCGGTGACGATGACCGACAGGTCGAAGGGGCCGGTCACGCGGAGGGAGAGCGCACCGTCGGGCAACGGTGCGTTGCCTCCGGCCGCGAGGTCGTTCATCGCTGCTCCTCCGGTTCCGGCCGCGTTCCGGCCGGTGCGGGGGAAAACGTGCGGCCCGCCGGGGAGGTTCCCTCAGCCCCCGGCGGGGCCGTGGCGGAACGCCTCCAGCAGCCGCTCGGCCGCCAGCCCCGCGGGCAGCGTGCCCTCCCGCACCCGCTGTTCGATGCCCGGGCCCGCCGCC
The DNA here is from genome assembly GCF_051386535.1 of Streptomyces sp. URMC 127. NCBI lineage: Bacteria > Bacillati > Actinomycetota > Actinomycetes > Kitasatosporales > Streptomycetaceae > Streptomyces > Streptomyces sp. URMC 127. Next base: position 5,497 of record NZ_JBPQTW010000003.1, on the reverse strand, counting down.
CGTACGGCCGGGTGGTCGCGCAGTTCGTCCATGAGCTGTTCGCGGACCATCGTCCAGACCCAGTCGACCTGCTGCTCGCGCCGGCGGGCGGCCAGCGCGCCCGTGCCGTCCATGACGCTGCGGTGCTGCTCCAGCCGCTCCCACACCGTGTCCAGGCCGGTGCCCTCGCGGGCGCTGCAGGTGAGCACGGGCGGGTTCCAGGCGGCGTCCGGCGGCTGCAGCAGGCGCAGCGCGCCGGCGAGTTCGCGGGCGGCGGCCTTGGCGTCGCGCTCGTGCGGGCCGTCGGCCTTGTTGACGGCGACGAGGTCGGCGAGTTCGAGGACGCCCTTCTTGATGCCCTGGAGCTGGTCGCCGGTGCGGGCGAGGGTGAGCATGAGGAAGCTGTCGACCATGCCGGCCACGGCGGTCTCGGACTGGCCGACGCCGACGGTCTCCACGAGCACCACGTCGTAGCCGGCGGCCTCCATGACCACGATGGTCTCGCGGGTGGCCCGCGCGACGCCGCCGAGGGTGCCGGCGGTGGGCGAGGGCCGGACGAAGGCGGCGGGGTCGGTGGCGAGGCGCTCCATGCGGGTCTTGTCGCCCAGGATGCTGCCGCCGGTCCTGCTGGAGGACGGGTCGACGGCGAGGACCGCGACGCGGTGCCCGAGCCCGGTCAGCATGGTGCCGAAGGCGTCGATGAAGGTGGACTTGCCGACGCCCGGCACGCCGGTGATGCCGATCCGCCGGGCCGCCCCCGCGTGCGGGAGCAGCTCGGTCAGCATCCGCTGGGCGAGGGCCCGGTGGTCGGGCCGGGTGGACTCGACGAGCGTGATGGCGCGGGCGACGACCGCGCGCTTGCCGTCGAGCACGCCCTTCACGTAGGCGTCGATGTCGATCGTCCGTGCCATCGTCAGGAGCCCTTGCTCACAGCTCGTGGCCGAGGACCCCGGCGAGGGTCTTCAGCAGGTCGTGGGCGGCGTCCGGGATGACCGTGCCGGGCGGGAAGACCGCGGCGGCGCCCATGTCCAGCAGCGTGGGCACGTCCTGCGGCGGGATGACGCCCCCGACGACGATCATGATGTCCTCCCGTCCCTGCTCCGCCAGTTGCTCGCGCAGCGCGGGGACGAGCGTGAGGTGGCCGGCCGCGAGCGAGGACACGCCGACGATGTGCACGTCGGCCTCGACGGCCTGCCGGGCGACCTCCTCGGGCGTCTGGAAGAGCGGGCCGACGTCGACGTCGAAGCCGAGGTCGGCGAAGGCCGTGGCGATGACCTTCTGGCCGCGGTCGTGGCCGTCCTGGCCCATCTTGGCGACGAGGATGCGGGGGCGGCGGCCCTCCTCCCGCTCGAACGCCCCGACCAGGGTGCGGGTGCGCTCCACACCGGACGACGGCCCTGCTTCTTCGCGGTACACACCGGAGATCGTACGGATCTGCCCGGCGTGCCGGCCGTAGACCTTCTCCAGTGCGTCGGAGATCTCACCGACGGTCGCCTTGGCGCGGGCGGCGTTCACGGCGAGGGCCAGCAGGTTGCCGTCGAGGCCCTGCCCGCCGCCGGCCTCCGCGGCCCGGGTGAGCGCGTGCAGGGCGTCCCGGCAGGCGGTCTCGTCGCGCTCCTCCCGCAGCCGCCGCAGCTTCTCGATCTGCTGGGCGCGCACGGAGGAGTTGTCGACCTTGAGGACCTCGATCTGCTCGTCGCTCTCGACCCGGTACTTGTTGACGCCGATGACCGGCTGCCGGCCGGAGTCGATGCGGGCCTGGGTGCGGGCCGCGGCCTCCTCCACGCGCAGCTTGGGGATGCCCGCGTCGATGGCCTGGGCCATGCCGCCGGCGGCCTCCACCTCCTCGATGTGCTGCCAGGCGCGGCGCGCGAGGTCGTGGGTGAGCCGCTCGACGTAGGCGCTGCCGCCCCACGGGTCGATGACCCGGCAGGTCCCGGACTCCTGCTGCAGCAGCAGCTGGGTGTTGCGGGCGATGCGCGCGGAGAAGTCGGTGGGCAGGGCGAGCGCCTCGTCCAGGGCGTTGGTGTGCAGCGACTGGGTGTGGCCCTGGGTCGCCGCCATGGCCTCGACGCAGGTGCGGGCCACGTTGTTGAAGACGTCCTGGGCGGTCAGCGACCAGCCCGAGGTCTGCGAGTGGGTGCGCAGCGACAGCGACTTGGTGTTCTGCGGCTCGAAGCGCTTGACGAGCCGGGCCCACAGCAGGCGGGCGGCGCGCAGCTTGGCGATCTCCATGAAGAAGTTCATGCCGATCGCCCAGAAGAAGGAGAGCCGGGGCGCGAACGCGTCGACGTCCAGGCCCGCCCCGATGCCCGCCTTGAGGTACTCCACGCCGTCGGCGAGGGTGTAGGCGAGCTCCAGGTCGGCCGTGGCCCCGGCCTCCTGGATGTGGTAGCCCGAGATGGAGATGGAGTTGTAGCGCGGCATCTTCTGCGAGGTGTACGCGAAGATGTCGGAGATGATCCGCATCGAGGGCCGGGGCGGGTAGATGTAGGTGTTGCGGACCATGAACTCCTTGAGGATGTCGTTCTGGATGGTCCCGGCCAGCTTCTCGGGCGGTACGCCCTGTTCCTCCGCGGCGACGATGTAGAGCGCGAGGACGGGCAGCACGGCGCCGTTCATCGTCATCGACACGCTCATCCGGTCCAGCGGGATGCCGTCGAAGAGCTGCCGCATGTCGTAGATGGAGTCGATGGCGACGCCCGCCATGCCCACGTCGCCGGTCACGCGCGGGTGGTCGCTGTCGTAGCCGCGGTGGGTCGGCAGGTCGAAGGCGACGGACAGGCCCTTCTGACCGGCCGCCAGGTTGCGCCGGTAGAAGGCGTTGGACTCCTCGGCGGTGGAGAAGCCCGCGTACTGCCGGATCGTCCAGGGCTGGTTGACGTACATCGTCGGGTACGGGCCGCGCAGGTACGGCGCGATGCCGGGGTACGTGCCGAGGAAGTCGAGCCCGTGCAGGTCGTCGGCGGTGTAGAGGGGCTTGACGCCGATGCCCTCGGGGGTCTCCCACACGAGGTCCTCGACGCTCTTGCCGGTGGCCTCCTTCAGGGCGGCGCGCCACTGGCCCGGGTCGGCGGGGGCGGTGTGCGCCGGGCCCAGGCCGATGCCGGAGAAGTCGGGGACCGGAGAGGACGGCATCACGCGACTCCCATGCTGTCGAGGACGGAGGACAGGACGGCGACGGCGTCCGCGCCGGCGAAGACGAACTCGTCCACCCCGGCCGCCGTATACGCCTCCCGCTGCTCGCCGCCCGGCTTGCCGGCGAGGAACACCCGCCGGGCGCCCGCGGACTTCAGGGCGGCGGCGACGGCTTCGGCCTGCTCGGCGTAGAGCTTGTCGCTGGAGCACAGGCAGGCAACGGAAGCGCCGCTGCGCGCGAACGCCTCGGCGGCGGAGGCCGCGTCGACCGTGGCGGGCTCGTGCACGGGCTCGATGCCGCCCGCCTGGAAGAGGTTGGCCGCGAACGTGGCCCGCCCGGTGTGGGCGGCGGCGGGGCCGAGCGCGGCGAGGAAGACGCGCGGGCGGGCCCCGGTCGCGGCGAGGTGGGCGTCGGAGCGGGCGCGCAGGGCCTCGTAGGCCTCGTCGCGCCGGACCCGGGGCAGGCCGCCGCCGGGGGCCGCGGGGGCGGGCTCGCGCTGCACCGGCTGCTCGGCCAGGTGCGGGAACTCGCTGACGCCGGTGACGGGTTCGCGGCGGGTGGCCAGGTCGGCGGAGCGGCGGGCCCAGGTCGCGGCGAGCCGTTCGGCCACCAGGCCGGAGCGCAGCGCCGCGGCCTGGCCGCCGGCGCGCTCCAGCTCCTGGAAGAAGGCCCAGGCGGCGTGCGCGAGCTCGTCGGTGAGGCTCTCGACGTACCAGGAGCCGCCGGCGGGGTCGATGACCCGGGCCAGGTGGGACTCCTCCAGCAGCACCGAGGAGGTGTTGCGGGCGATGCGGCGGGCGAAGGCGTCGGGCAGGCCGATGGCGTCGTCGAAGGGCAGGACGGTGACGGCGTCCGCGCCGCCGACGCCCGCGCCGAGGCAGGCGACGGTGGTCCGGAGCATGTTCACCCACGGGTCCCGGCGGGTCATCATCACCGTGGAGGTGACGGCGTGCTGGCGCTGGGCGGCGCTCGCGCCGCCGGCGCCGCAGACCTCGGCGACGCGGGCCCACAGCCGGCGGGCGGCACGGAGTTTGGCGATGGTGAGGAACTGGTCGGCGGTCGCCGCGTACCGGAACTCCAGCTGGGCGCAGGCCTGATTGACCGTCAGCCCGGCGCCGGTGAGCGCCCGGAGGTAGGCGACGCCGGTGGCGAGCGAGCAGCCGAGCTCCTCGGCCGCGGACCCGCCGGCCTCGTGGTAGGGCAGGGCGTCGACGGTCAGGGCGCGCAGGCCGGGCCGGCCGCCGGCGCACAGGGCGGCGAGGCCGGCCGCGGCGGCCAGCGGCCCGTCGGGGTCGCCGTCGCCGGTGCGGGCCAGGGTGCCGAGCGGGTCGGCGCCGAGGTTGCCCAGGGCGGCGTGCGGGGCGATGCCGCGCTCGTCGTGCAGGCGCAGCAGTTCCCGGGCGGCCGGCTCGAAGTCCGCGCCCGCGTCGAGGACGACGGGGGCGAGGTCGAGGTAGACGCCGTCGAGGGCGGTGGCGATGCCCTCGGCGGGGATGCCGGCGGGGCCGACGGTCAGCCAGAGGGAGGTGACGCCGTTCTCCAGGTCGGCGAGTACGGCCTCGTTGGTCCGCCGGGGGTCCGGGTGGGCGTGGCGCTGGCGCACGTCCCAGCCGGCCGCGGCCGTCCCCTCGGGGCGCCCGCCGCGGACGAACGGGGCGAAGCCCGGGTAGCCGGGCAGGCCGGGGGCGTCGTCCGCGGTGTAGAGCGGGCCGGTTACGAGCCCGTCCTGGAGTTCGGTGGCGAGCGCCGCCTCGGCAGCCGGGCCGGATGCGTCAGCCGCGCCCGCTTTGCGCAGTACGCCCTCCACCAGGCGCTGCCACTGCTCGCGGGTGGGGTCCGGGAACTCGGCGGCCAGGGAGAAGCCTTCGTCAGGCAGGACCGTCATGGGGGGAAGGCTAGGGGAGCCGGGCCGTCCTGCAGCAGTGCCAACTGCTGTGACCTTGGCCTCTTCGGGCGTCCGGGCGCGGCTCCCCCGTCGTCACGTCGTTCCGCCCACGGGCGCGCAGGCCCGTACGGGGTCGTCGTGCGTCAGGGCGCATGCCGCGCGCTCGCCGCGCTCCTTGCCGTAGCGGGTGACGAGCGCGGCGCGGAAGCCGGCCCACTGGCGTCGGGTGTCGGCGACGGCGGCCCGAACGGCGCGCTCGAAGTTGCCGGCGGTGCGGCCGCGCGGCGTGCCGGGGCCGGTGGCCGCGCCCGTGGCGGGGTCGATCAGGCCGTTGTCCTTGTTGAGGTCGCCGTGGTGCACGCGGCCGGAGCAGCCGAGGGGCACGAGGGAGAAGCAGCCGGTGGTGAGATCCGCGGGCACGGCCGAGGCCTGCGGCGGGCGCCCGCTCGCGAGGTCGAGCAGCGCGGAGGGGGCGGGGAGGTCCAGGCCGGGCG